>JAYPYM010000124.1:0-3533 GCA_038135915.1 Gammaproteobacteria bacterium | reverse complement strand
AACTGGCAAGAAACAAGTTAAGGGTAATAATGTATCTCACGCCCACAATAAAACACGCCGAGCTTGGCTGCCAAACCTTCAAGTGCACCGCTTCTGGGTCGAAAGTGAGAAAAAATTTGTTAAGCTTAAGCTGACACCCAAAGGCATGAGAATCATTGATAAAAAGGGTATAGATGCTGTACTTGCTGATATTAGAAAGCGCGGAATTAATGTCTAAATACCTAAACAATCAAGGCTCAGCAACCTTATTTCCAATTTAAAATTAGGCGAAAAATATGAGAATCAAAATACGACTAAAATCAACCAAGTCCGGGTACTTTAAGACCACTACCGTCAATAGAAGAAACACCCCAGAAAAAATGGAAATGAAAAAATATGACCCAGTCATTAGGCAACATTGCATATTCAAAGAAGAGAAGATCAAATAATACTAGGGTATTCTTTTTATTAGGTGAGCACTAAAACTCACCTACATAACCAAAGACAATAAAAGACAGTATTATCAGCTTATTAGTTCGTTTTTCAAGCATTCCAAAGCCCCTATCATTTCCAGGGTATTTAACTCAGGCGCATGAATTGCAAAATCAGCCTCATCATTCCTTAATACAACCGCAGCTATAGAGGTCAGCTGGCCTGACTTAGCTTCAACCAACAAGCGCTCCAGCGTGCTGATCAGCTCAGTATTTGCCTTCTTAATATTTACAACATCACCCATAACTTTGTTAACCTCGCCAATTTACCTGCAAATTGAGTAAACTAGCCAAAACATCTCACCAATTTACTCTTAGATAACCTGATTATCTCTCGCAAGTGGCAGCTATTGCAAGCCACAAAAAAAAATTTTTTTTTCTTTATATTTCAATAACTTGAAATAACCACGCTATGGTGACAGAGGGGTTTTAAGACTATGATTTTTAAGGTTTTTATAATCCTTTAAGCGCCAAGCTCTTGATTTTTCGATAAACAAATCATGCATGCATTCGGTTAATCGAAGCACCAAAAACATGACTTACTAACCATCTACACGCCGCCACTAAAGGCGTAGAGCCATATTGGCTATTACCCTCACTGGAGGCTAGCCACTCATCAGAAAGCAGTTGTAAGCGGATCTGGTAAGCCTCCATTAAATCACACAAAAGGGCTTTATCTTGTGTAAAGCGAAATTTCCCTTTTGCATAAGCCTCTTCAAATTCAGTCAGAGATGGCTTTTTTTCAACTGTCGTGATTGCAAATCGATACACCCAATAATCGAGATCCTTACCAGACAGTTCAGAAACGTTAACTTTATCATCAGCTACCACTAGGCTATCCCCTCATTTTAGACAAGCTCGATACCAAGTTGGCAATTATAAGCTAGTTTTTATGTTCGAACACCTATAAACAATAGTATCTAAGATATAGAATACCCCCAGCTTACAGAGTTAGAAAAACTCTATAGCAATATGACCAAAGACTGCTGGCACTTGCCCCGTTCCAGCCTTCTATCAATACGAGGAGAGACACATGCCAACCTTTGATATCGTATCTGAAATCAATATGCCTGAGGTCACCAATGCAGTTGATCAAGCCAACAAGGAACTAAAAAACCGATTTGATTTCAAAGGCGTCGATGCCCACTTCAAACTTGAAAAAGAAACCGTTCTGCTTCGCGCACCTGAAGAGTTTCAGCTTCAACAAATGTACGACATCTTAATGGGCAAAGCCGTGAAAAGAGGGCTTGATATTGAATTTTTTAAGCCCGAAGATGTTCAAAAGAATTTAGCAGAAGCCAAGCAAGTCATACTACTTCGTAATGGCATCGACAAAGAAGCAGCAAAAAAAATCAGCAGATATATTAAAGATGCTAAATTAAAAGTTCAGGTCAGCATACAAGGCGACCAGCTAAGGGTAAATGGCAAAAAAAGAGATGACCTGCAGAGTGTTATTTCGCTTCTCAAAGAAAAGCAGTGGGGCCTACCACTAGAGTATCAAAACTTTAGAGATTAACTCGACAACTCTGCCAATGGCGCTTGCGCTGGCGCTTCTAGAGGCAACACTCGCTCATTAGGCAACCAGCAAATAAATCGACTACCCACACCATACTTGCTTTCGATCTCTAAAGCACCCTGATGCCTCAAGAGAACATGCTTAACAATCGCCAAACCAAGGCCAGTGCCACCTGTCTCCAGGGAGCGGCTTCGGTCTACTCTATAAAATCGCTCCGTTAAACGGCTTAGGTGCTTTTCTTCGATACCAAAGCCATTATCTTCAACAATAACTGCCACTCCCTCACTATCTTCAAACAAACCCTTTTCAATAGACACTGAAATGGTACCTTGCTCAGGCGTATATTTTATGGCGTTTACGATCAGGTTGATAATAGCACTCCTGATTTCATTATAAGCACCGAGCAGCGTTACAGGCTGCTCAAATTTTAATTGAAGCAGTTGATTTTTTTTCTCAGCAAGCATGGTGCACTCTTCCAACGCACCTTGAATGAGCTCAGCAAGATCTATTTTTAACTCCTGATGCAACTGATCACTAGATTCCAGCTTCGACAGCAGCAGCAAATCGTCGACTAACGCATCCATACGCATTGCCTGCTCACCCATACTTTTAACAGGCCGATGCCACTGCCGATCAAAGGTGTGTATTTGATCAAAAAAAGTTTCTAGATACCCTCTAATCACCGTCAAAGGGGTTTTCAGCTCATGGGAAACATTAGCAACGAAATCTGAACGCACCTGCTCTAATCGCTGAATGCGAGAAATATCTCTCACAACAAGCAGCCTCTCTTCATCACCGAATAAGGTGAATTGAATTTGCAAAGTCTTTTCATTGTCAGGAGACTTGATTACCATAGGCTCCAAATAGGACTTACGAAAGAAGTAATCCTTAAAGCCTGGCTCTCTAATCAAATTAACCATCGGCTGAGAGACATCCTTAGGATATTGAAGCCCAAGCATTTTGCCTGCGGTTTTGTTCCACCAGTCTAAGTTAGAATGAGCATCAACCAAAAGCACACCTTCTTGAAAAGCGTTTATAGATGCCCTTGATCGATTTATGATTGCCTGCAGCTGAGCCTTAGCCTCACTGCCTTTACGCTGCATATTATAGGCTTTATCTAAAATACTACCCCAGGCACCTGCAGCTTCCGGCACATCAATCGTTTCATCATTAAACCAGCGATCGAGCTTCCTAAACTGCCAAACAACATTTGCCGCATATAATGATAACCCTATAGAAACAAATAGCCATTTTTCATTAAGTAGCCAGCCCAATAAAAAGGCCAGTACAAAAATTACTGTTAAACGGTTGAGCTCTAACAACCATGCAGGCTTTTGCTTCAACACTCTAGCGTCTCTGATGAAGTGCTTTTTACCGACTTAGTAGGGCTAAGGTTTTGTTTCGAAAAGCGATAGCCTGTTCCTCTAACGGTTTGAACAAACATATCGTAACCATAGGGCGAAAGCACCTTTCTCAATCGCCTGATATGGACATCAACTGTGCGGTCTTCAACATAAACGTTCCCTCCCCACACTTGATCCAATAAC
>JAYPYM010000123.1:0-12991 GCA_038135915.1 Gammaproteobacteria bacterium | reverse complement strand
GCCAATATCTCTTGGAAAGAGCCTTCCGCAAGATCATCTAACGTTGATACGCAATGCTTGTGCCTGAGCAAACTTTTCGGAGACATAATAATCAGTGGTTTTCGGAGAGGTCGAATTGCTTGACGGCGCAGTAAATGAAAAATCTGTGAGGGCGAAGAAGGTACGCATATTTGCATATTATGCTCTGCGCAAAGCTGTAAGAACCGTTCAAGGCGAGCAGAGCTATGCTCTGGACCCTGACCTTCATATCCATGAGGTAACAACAATACCAGCCCGCATAGCCTGGACCACTTGTGCTCACCTGAGGAAATAAATTGATCGATTACGACCTGAGCGCCATTGGCAAAATCACCAAACTGAGCTTCCCATATAACCAGCCCTTGAGGCCGGGTGGTCGAATAACCATATTCGAAAGCCAGCACAGCTTCCTCAGATAAAAAAGAATCATAAATTTCAAAATCCATACTGTCCTGGCAAATGGATTTTAGAGGAACGTGAGTTTCACCATTTTTTTGGTTATGCAACACAGCATATCGATGGGAGAAAGTACCTCTACCCACATCTTGCCCTGTAATCCTAATAGGATGGCCTTCAGACACCAGGCTTGCATAAGCCATCAACTCTGCAAACCCCCATTTTACCGGCAATGCGCCAGCTGCCATCTTTAACCGATCTTCTTGAATTTTTTCAACTTGCCGCTGTAAAACAAAGCCATCCGGCTTTTCACCCATCTGGCTGGCTAGTGCTTGAATTTTTTTTAGGTCGAATTCGGTTGCCGCACTCGGGATCCAATCATGACCAATATAGGGTGTCCAATCAACAAATAGTTCAGGGTTAGGTTCTCTGACCAGACTTTTAACCACGTGTTCGCCATCTTCAAGCGCCGCACGGTAATCATCTATCATTGATTTAAGCTGTTCTTGGTCCAACACACCCTCTTTGACTAATAAGTCCGAGTATAACTGTCTGACGTTAGGGTGTTTTCTTATTTTTTCGTACATTAAAGGCTGTGTGCCCGAAGGTTCGTCAGTTTCGTTATGACCATGCCTACGGTAACAAATTAAATCAATCACCACATCTTTCTTAAAGGCCATTCTAAAATCAACCGCCAGTTGAGCGACAAAGCATACCGCTTCAGGATCGTCACCATTTACATGGAAAATAGGCGTCTGAACCATTTTTGCAATATCGGTACAGTACTCAGTTGATCTCGCATCCTTAGGGTTGCTAGTGGTAAATCCAACTTGGTTGTTAATAATTACGTGTACGGTGCCACCTGTCCCGTAGCCCCTAGTTTGGGACATCTGGAAAGTTTCCATTACAACACCCTGACCTGCAAAAGCAGCATCACCGTGCAGCAGCAAGGGTACAACTGAGTCGCCTTTATAATCTTTACGCCGATCCTGACGGGCTCTAACCGACCCTTGCACGACTGGGCTGACTATCTCAAGATGGGATGGGTTAAATGCCATAGCCAAATGAACCTCACCACCTGGCGTCATTACATTAGAGGAAAAACCCTGGTGATACTTAACATCACCCGATCCAATGTCCGACATTCTCTTGCCTTCAAACTCGCCGAAAAGCTCTGAAGGTTTTTTACCGAGCGTATTCACTAATACATTTAAGCGACCTCGGTGAGCCATACCAATAACAATCTCTTTGGATTCATAACTACCGACCCTCTGTATAATCTCGTCGAGTAGAGGGATCAAAGAATCACCGCCTTCCAAACCAAAGCGTTTATAGCCTGGGTATTTAGAGGCTAACGACTTTTCCAACCCTTCTGCAGCAATTAAGCGTTCCAAAATGTGGGTTTTAGTTTCGTGAGAAAACACCGGACGAGATCGTACTGATTCCATGCGTTGCTGAACCCAGCGTTTTTCCGCGGTATTCACAATGTGCATGTATTCAGCACCAACACTGGAGCAATAAGTCGACTCAAGCGCGTTAATAATCTGCGCTAAAGTGGCCTCTTCCTTGCCAATAAAAAGATTGCCCGTATTAAATATCGTATCGAGATCACCACTTGAAAGCCCATGGTGAGATAGCTCTAGATCTGAAACGGGCTCGCGATACATTAGCCCAAGAGGGTCTAGATTGGCCTTTTGATGCCCTCTAACCCTATAGGCTGTTATCAATTGTAAGACTTGAACTTGCTGCCGCTCGTGCTGTGTAGATACGGAGGCTATTTCTAATGGACTAACTCTGTTAGTGTTTTTTGCTAGATATAAAAAGTGCTCTCTCACACTGGCATGTGAGACATCTTGATCAATCTGGCCCTCTAACCTCGGTAACTTCTCAAAGCTTTCTCTCCATTCGTGAGGTACTGCATTCGGGTCTCTTAAATAAGCTTCATACAGGGCTTCCACATAGGACGCATTGCCACCATAAAATGGGGAAGAATACCATTGCGAATGCATATCTTTATCTGCCATTTATATGCTCACTTCCAATTTTATAATCTCTCTTCCACTATGAATTGTTACCCTCGCCTGGCATCACTTTTTAAATTTAGGAACACTCCACAAGCTTAGTATACTGTTTGATTAGCTAACTTCATTCCATAAACCCTAGTCTAGGTTCCTCTCTGAATCAACATATTTCTAATATGACCAATTGCTTTGGTTGGGTTTAGGCCCTTAGGGCAAACGTTTACGCAGTTCATGATACCCCTGCATCGAAATACACTAAAAGGATCTTGCAAATCAGCCAACCTTTCTTCAGTTTTAGTATCTCTACTATCTGCTAAAAACCTGTAAGACTGCAGCAATCCTGCCGGACCAATAAACTTGTCTGGATTCCACCAAAAAGAGGGACAGGAAGTAGAGCAGCAAGCACAAAGAATACACTCATATAGACCATCAAGCTTATCTCTATCCTCTATAGACTGGAGCCTCTCAGTTGCAGGAGGAGGAGTATTATTCTGCAAGTAAGGTTTCACTTTCTCGTACTGTTCATAGAAGAGGCTCATATCGACAACCAAGTCTCTGATAATGGGTAAGCCCATCAAAGGTCTAATCACGAGCTGCTCACCTTCTTTAACGACAGAAGATATCGCGGTGATACATGCTAGCCCGTTTTCTCCATTAATGTTCATACCGTCTGACCCACAAACACCTTCCCGACAGGAGCGCCGATAGACAAGAGTTGGATCCTGTTCCTTGACAAGGTTCAACACATCCAAAACCATCAAGTCTTTACCTTGGGTATCTACCTGATAATCTTTCATGTAAGGATCAGTATCCGTTTCCGGGTTATATCGATAAATTCTTACCTTCAACATATATAAACCTCTAAATAGGGGATAGGCACTGAAAAATTGTAAAATAAATATTAGTTAAGCTTTAACATGTTTACTTACAAAACCATGAGTCACATATCGAACCAAACTAATATGTACGCACTTTAGGCTGAAAAGTATCAACTTGTTTCGGGCTAAAGTTCACCGCTCTTTTACTCACCCGACTTGACTTTGGATCATAAAGAGAGTGCGCTAGCCAGTTTTCGTCATCCCGGTCAGGGTAATCGTACCGGGAGTGAGCGCCACGACTTTCAGTCCGAGTCTCAGCCGAAATAGCAGTCGCCAGAGCCACTTCGAATAAATTATCGAGTTCAAGTGCTTCTACGCGCGCTGTATTAAAGGCTTTACTCTTATCAGGTAAAAACGCTTCAGCTATTTTCTGCTTCAACTCCATTAGTTGCTTAACGCCAGACTCCATAAGGTCGCCTTTTCTAAACACACCAAAGCTATTTTGCATCACGCTTTGCAGCTCTTTCTTCAAGTCAGCCACTGGCTCACCCTGCTTGGAGCTTTCCCAACGGTTATAGCGCTGAAAAGCTTCTTCAAAATCAGTCTGGCTGGGCTCTCTAAGCTCAATACCCTGCCTCAGCTCTTGTTCTATGAATAGGCCTGCGGCCCTTCCAAAGACCACAAGATCCAATAAGGAGTTTCCGCCAAGCCTATTAGCTCCGTGCACAGATACACAGGCTGCTTCACCAACAGCGTAAAGCCCCTGGATAATTTGATCTTTTCCTTCATTGTCTACCATAACTGCTTGCCCATTTATATTCGTGGGTATACCGCCCATCATATAATGACAAGTTGGAACAACAGGAATCGGATCCTTAACTGGGTCTACATGTGCAAAGGTTTTAGATAGCTCACAAATACCCGGCAAGCGCTTGTGCAAAACTTCTTGCCCTAGATGATCAAGCTTCAAAAGCACATGATCTTTTTCTGGCCCGACACCCCGGCCTTCAAGTATTTCGATCATCATGGAACGAGCCACGACATCACGACCTGCTAAATCCTTCGCGTTGGGAGCATACCTTTCCATGAAGCGCTCACCTTCTGAGTTAATTAGGTACCCTCCCTCACCTCTACAACCCTCAGTTACAAGCGTTCCTGCCCCAGCAATACCAGTTGGATGAAATTGCCACATTTCCATATCCTGCGCAGGGAAGCCAGCCCTTAATGCCATTCCCATTCCATCGCCAGTGTTTATCAGTGCGTTAGTAGTGGAGGCATATATACGTCCTGAACCGCCTGTTGCAAACACTGTAGCCTTACTCTTGAAGAAAACAATATCGCCTGACTCTATAGACATTGCTAACACACCAGTGACATGGCCATCCTGGTTTTTCACCAAGTCAATTGCATACCACTCACTATATACTGAGGTGCCATATTGAATGTTTTGTTGATAAAGCGTATGAAGTAGCGCATGCCCGGTCCTGTCAGCAGCTGCACAAGTTCTTGCTGCCTGGCCGCCCTCTCCAAAGTTTTTCGACTGACCCCCAAAGGGTCTTTGATATATTCTTCCCTGCTCAGTACGAGAGAATGGTAACCCCATGTGCTCAAGCTCAAACACCACTTCTGGGCCAACGTGACACATATACTCGATAGCATCCTGGTCTCCGATATAGTCTGAGCCTTTAACCGTATCATACATATGCCAACGCCAATCATCTTGAGGATCTGCACTAGCGATTGCACAAGTGATACCACCTTGTGCAGATACAGTATGTGAGCGAGTCGGAAACACTTTACTAATTAGAGCAGTTTTCTGACCTGCTCTGGCCAATTGAAGCGACGCTCTAAGGCCTGCACCGCCGCCTCCAACGATGACTGCATCGTAACTCAAAGTACGAACAGGATTCATTCAATTACCCCCAAAGAATTACAATTGTCCAGAACAAGTAAACAAAACAACCCAACACAGTCAACATTTGGAATAACAACCTGAATGCCACTGGCTTGATGTAGTCTGTTGAAATTGTCCACATACCCACCCAAGCATGTGATACTAGCGAAAGGACTGCGAGCGCAGTAAACACTTTTATAGGCAGAGAATCAAAAAACATTTTCCAGTCGGAGAAGACAAGGTCTTCAGCACACATTAAATAGCCAACCATAAAAACAGTGTAAGCTGCCAATATAACTGCACTTACTCTCTGTATGATCCAGTCGGAAACACCATTCCTAGAAAAATTCGTTGCGCTATTAGCCATCTAATTACACTCCCATTCTCGAGCTTTTACAAAGCGCTTCACTAAAGAAGCCTAAATACTATATTTCGGCAAAGCCTTTACCAAATCCAAATCAATAGAATAAATGCGAGCACGCCAGAGGCACCCAAGGTCACTTTAGCGGCCAACTTGCCACCTTCGAGCGTCTCACCAATACCGATATCCATACACAAATGCTTTATGCCCGCTACTAGGTGATAGGCAAGTGCGCATAGGCAGACCCAAATAAAAAGTTTGGTCAAGGGCGCACTCAATGCTTCTTTAAGCCTGATAAAATCTGACTCTGAGCTAAGAGAGCTCTGAAGCATACAAATTAAAAAAGGTACGATAAAAAATAGCACGAAGCCGCTGATTCTGTGCAATATTGAAGCAAAGCTCATGATAGGGAATTTAAAAGTTCGAAGATCTAAATGAACCGGCCTATTTTTCTTCGAGCCTGCCGCCGTTGTATTCATATCTAATTTACCATCCTATATCTATCCACTTGGTGATTTACTTAGTTAGCTGACCAATAACTAGCTGACCAATTTTACCCAGCCCAAGACTGAAACAGTTTTAAATTAACAGGTTTTGTATTTACGTGATGGCAGGCTTAATTGCGTCCCGGAAAGAAGCTCCAAAAAATTTTATGGATGAGCTCCAACCAAGGCACAGTTATGTGTACCACTCTCCTACTAATACCTTTACGCAAATTCGTTTCTTGTGGATCACAGATTTTTAGTACATCCAATCTGAGAG
This sequence comes from Gammaproteobacteria bacterium, assembly GCA_038135915.1. Lineage (GTDB taxonomy): Bacteria > Pseudomonadota > Gammaproteobacteria > Pseudomonadales > UBA6940 > JAYPYM01. The sequence goes on along the minus strand of JAYPYM010000123.1, from coordinate 6,721 downwards.
CAGAAAATAAACATAATCCACGGACATAAATGCGACGGCGGCAATTATAATGCCCAAACACAATGATTTCAAACATAATTCATTTAGAAATCAACCTAATAAAGTCAATGCACAGATAAATTTGGCGCTTTAGCATGCAGGATGTTTATTAAATAATCATCAGTGCAGTTACAGTCAATAGCCGCTCAATATGCTTTTGGTTTTTTGCGCTGGATTTTGTATCCTATGCGGGTTATAGTTCGGGGCATTCGGCCCCACGCCGGGTTCCGAATTAAATACTCTCGTACGATAAAGCGTAGCGTTAACACAAGATGTAAGCACAGCGTTAATTAACAACTATTTTAGGAGAATTTCATGTCCGAGAAAGAGGCCCAGCTAAGCATAGATGGCAAAGACCAAATCACGCTACCCATGTATAGTGGCACACTTGGACCAGATGTCGTTGACGTTAGAGCTTTGACCGCAAAGGGAGTCTTCACCTACGATCCTGGCTTTGTATCCACTGCTTCATGTGAGTCTAAAATCACTTTCATTGATGGCGCAAACGGCATCCTTTTGCATAGAGGTTATGCCATTGATGAGTTGGCAGAGAAGTCAGATTACTTGGAAACATGCTACCTATTGTTAAACGGCGAGCTTCCAAATGCTGAAGAAAAACTACAGTTCGAAAAAACCATTTTTAACCACACCATGGTGCACGAGCAAATTAGCCACTTCTTTAATGGTTTCCCTCGTTTTGCACACCCAATGGCTGTCATGTGCGGTGTAGTTGGAGCACTTTCTGCGTTCTACCATGACTCGCTTGATATTAACGATCAAAAACATCGAGAAATAGCTGCATTCAGACTAATCGCCAAGATGCCTACACTAGCAGCAATGTGCTACAAGTATAGTATCGGACAGCCTTTCATGTACCCAGATAACAGTCTCGGCTACTCTGAGAACTTCCTAAAAATGATGTTTGGCGTACCAACTGAACCCTATGTTGTCAACCCAGTAATAGCTAAGGCAATGGACAGAATTTTTATTCTTCATGCTGATCATGAACAAAATGCCTCTACATCAACGGTTCGGTTAGCAGGCTCATCTGGCGCCAACCCCTTTGCTTGTATTGCATCAGGCATCGCAGCTCTTTGGGGACCAGCCCACGGCGGAGCAAATGAAGCAGTACTTAATATGCTTCAAGAAATCGGCCATGTAGATAATGTCAGCAAGTATATTGATAAAGCCAAAGACAAAAACGACCCATTCAGACTAATGGGTTTTGGCCACCGAGTATACAAAAACTTTGACCCAAGAGCAAAAGTGATGAGGTCAACATGCCACGAGGTACTTAAGGAACTCGGTAGTGAAGATCCGCTTTTCGAACTAGCATTAAAGCTCGAGGAAATAGCGCTTTCAGACGAGTATTTCATTGAGAAGAAACTATATCCTAATGTCGACTTTTACTCGGGTATCATTCTGAAAGCAATTGGTATTCCTTCAAGCATGTATACAGTGATCTTTGCACTTGCTCGCACAGTAGGTTGGATAGCGCACTGGCATGAAATGATAAGTGGTTCATACCGAATTGGCCGCCCAAGACAGCTCTACACAGGATCAGATCAAAGGCCCTATGTAGAACTAACTAAGCGTTAATTTATAGACTTTATCTCCTAAAATTGGACAATAAAGAACCAAATATTGCCTTCGTAGGGCTTGGCGCCATGGGTTTTCCTATGGCTGCCCACCTTTCAAAAAAGTATTCAAATATAGCCGTCTACAATCGCACAAAGCACAAAGCTGAAACATGGTCAGCCAAGAACTCTGGTTATCCAACTAGTACACCAGCACTGGCTGCTAAGAAAGCAGACGTCATTTTTACCTGCCTCGGAGCTGACATAGATGCTTGGGAGGTAATATGCAGCGGACAAAACTCAATTATTCAAGAAGCCAGAGTGGGCAGCATTGTTGTTGACCATAGTAGCATTTCATCTACAATGGCAAAAAGAATTGCTGCTACGCTCATAGAAAAAGGCATAGAATTTATAGACGCCCCCGTCTCAGGCGGCCAGTCTGGCGCAGAGACTGGCGAACTCACTATTATGTGCGGCGGCAAAAAAGAAGTTTTCGACGATATTAGGCCTATCCTTGATTGCTATAGCAAAAAAGCTGAACTCATTGGACCCATAGGTTCAGGCCAACTTTGCAAAATGGTTAACCAAATTTGTGTTGCTGGAGTAATACAAGGTCTAGCAGAGGGCCTGCATTTTGCCGAAAAAGCTGGCCTAGACCTGCAAAAGGTCTTTTCCTCTATTGAAGCTGGCGCTGCCTCGTCATGGCAAATGAGTAATCGCCACCAGACAATGATTTCTGGGTCGTATGATTTTGGGTTTGCTGTTGACTGGATGCGAAAGGACCTAAATAACTGCCTACAGGAAGCAGCTAACATCGGGGCCAATTTGCCCCTCACAGCCTTGATAGACCAATTCTACGCCAGCGTTCAATTAATGGGAGGCGGTCGATGGGACACATCGGCATTAATTGAGCCTCTACGGAAATCAAGGAAGGTTGACAGCACTTCCTAAATATTTATACCAAGGTAAACATGATACACAAGGATTCCCAAACTCAATTTAATTGGAGAAAAAAATGAACAAATACCAAGTTTATGCGGTAGGCAATGCGCTGGTTGACATGGAGTTTGCAGTAGAGGATGAGTTTTTAAAGCGCTCTGGTGTGGAAAAAGGTGTAATGACCTTAGTAGATGAGCAACGACATGATGAGCTGTTTAACACGCTTTACCCAAGCCATGGTAATAAAGCTTGCGGCGGGTCTGCTGCAAACACCCTAATCGCTGTCTCATACTTTGGCGGCAAATCATTTTATACCTGTAAAATTGCTGATGACGAATCAGGCCACTTTTTCTTAGAAGATTTGAATGCTGCGGGAGTACGAACAAATGCAAAAGAGCGAATGGCACCAGGAACAACTGGAAAGTGTATCGTGATGATTACTCCTGACGCTGAACGCACGATGAACACCTATTTGGGCATCAGCGCCAGTATCAGTGATAAAGATGTCGACGAAGAAGCAATCCGAGCCTCAGAGTACGTATACCTAGAAGGGTATTTAGCAGGCTCAGAAACAGCGCTACAAGCAGCCATTAAAACAAGGGAAGTGGCAGAAAGCGAAAATATAAAAATCGCTCTTACCTTCTCCGACCCAAACATGATAACCTTCTGCCGGCAAGGACTGTCAGACATGCTAGGTCAAAACAAAATTGACTTGCTCTTTTGCAACGAAAATGAAGCTTTAAGCTGGTGTGAGGAAGATAACCTAGAGTCCTGTATCACAAAACTTGAAGATATTTCGAAAACATTCGCAATCACACTCGGCGCACAAGGTTGCCTAGTATTTGATGGTAATAAGCAGTACCGAATACCAACCACGAAAGTTAATGCCATCGATACCAATGGTGCCGGAGACATGTTCGCTGGAGCAATGCTTTACGGCATTACAACAGGTCTAAGCTACGAAAGGTCAGCTCAATTTGCCAACCTTGCTGCTTCTCAGCTTGTACAACATTATGGCCCAAGACTTAAAGCCGAGGGCTATCAAGCACTGATACAAACCTTCAAGAATACATAATAACAAAGTAGAGCAACCCCATATGCTTTGGCTGAAAGCGTTCCATATTATTGCTATGACCTGCTGGTTTGCAGGCTTATTCTATCTACCGCGCCTCTTCGTTTATCATGCAATGAGTGAGGACGCTATCAGCTTGGAACGCTTTAAAACAATGGAACGCAAACTATTCTACGGAATCATGACACCTGCAGCAGGTGTCACCCTATTACTTGGTCTTGCCATGACCTACATGAATTGGGCATACTTAAAAACTCAAGCCTGGTTTCACCTAAAAATTGTGCTTGTAGCCCTTCTTTTCATTTACCATGATCTCTGTAAACGCTACCTCAAAGCACTTGCATCAGATCAGAGTAATAAGTCACACGTATTTTTTAGATTTTTCAACGAGGTACCAGTATTATTACTGGTTGCAATTGTTGTCTTAGTAGTTGTAAGGCCTTTTTAGATGAGTGGACGCACATTCAGCACATAAAAGTTTTACGCTAGTGAGAAAACCGATACTGGAAAACAATCAGTACTTGTGATTGGGTTTCTTTTCGAGGCCAGCCAAAATCACTCCGGTTATCATTCCAACTGGATAAGGTCAGGTACTCTATCCCAGTTTCCAATTGCCTGTGAATACGATAACGCCAAGCTGCTGTCCAAGCAGAACCATCACTCGCATTTGGATCAGCGGGATAATCGTCTAGCTCCGAAACTTTAAAATCATCATACCTTATGGAAAAGCGATGTTGGCGCATACGAAGGCTCAACATAGCATACCAAGCAGTGTAATCGACATGTGCTGCGTTTCCAATCCCCATTCGAGTATGCCCTCGCATCCACTGAGACAAGAGTAAAGTTTTTCTCGTTAAGCGATAACGCCAAGCGAGAGACTCAAATTCTGTTTCCCAAGCATACTGACCACTGGGCTCAGTCTCAGTACCGTCTCCATTATTATCGTAGTAATAAATCTTAATATCACTCTGATTCAAATATTTCCATCTTACTCCCAAGTAATACCCAAGGTTTCCATCAATCTCTCTAAAAGGCTCAACCCAAGCTGGCTGACCCGCCATGATACCAGTATCCACAGACGGATAATTAGCAAAATCCACTCGATCAGAAAAGGGGGTTTGCCGATTGTGCAACGCCCAGCCACGCCAAGTTAAAAGCGTCCCTACTGGATCATTGAAGCCATATATTGCTGTAGTCCATGTAAAGGTATGCGGGCTATTATACTGACTACCTGGACGTTTAACGGACCACTCAGCACCAATCGTCCTTAACTCCTCCGCTATCCAACTATTGATAGCGGAAAAAGTATAGGTAAAAGGACTAGTCCAACCTACACTAATGTTTTCAACAGACATAGCCGGATAAAAACCACCTACTCTAAACCGGTGTCTTAATCCGTCTGACAAGGGATTGATTTCAATATAGCTCTCTGTAAGGCCTAGTTTTCGATCTCCATCAGATTGAAAAACACCAGTATTTTTAAAGACGGTGGCCTAAGCCAAATCAAAATCAAACTCTAATAATGCCTGTGTAAGCTCCAATTGATCACTTTCTTTATCAAATCGGGTTAGGCCTACCCCACTATTTTGCCAGGAATTTAACCAAACTTCGTCATAATGAGTCTGAATGAATGAAGCTTCAATGATACCAGCTATGGAAATAGCCCATAGCGACGAGGTTGGGATAAAAAAAAATAATGAAAGCAAGTATCTCATGATGCTTCTCAGGCCGACATTTCTGTACCGTTACCTGGAAATTGGCTCTTCTTCTCGTTCCAAGCTATGACCCAGTCATAAAAATCTTGAGCAGACAAAGGTTTAGAAAAAAAGTATCCCTGAACATTTTCAACACCATAATCTTTTAAAATAGTGAGTGCAGCCTCATTTTCAATCCCCTCTGCAACGATGCTTAATCCAAGATTATGTGCTAACTCAACAGTAGATTTCACAATAGCTTGATCATCAGAGTTTTGACTCAGGTCTTGTATAAATGACTTGTCTATCTTTAACTCCGTCACAGGCATACTTTTCAACTGCGCCATAGAAGAATAACCTGTTCCAAAGTCATCAATGGATAATTTTATTCCCATTTCTTTCAAATGGTATAACGAATACATGGCTTGCTGAGGCTCAGACATAACAGCACTTTCAGTAATTTCCAATATCAAATATGCAGGATCAATCTGCCAATCCTCTAACAGTCGCGCCACATAATCCTGTAGTTTCTGATCAACTAAATCTAATGCTGATACATTCACAGACATAGGAATTGTCAGACCTCGACCACTCCATAACATGAATTGTTTTGCAGCCGTTTTAAGCACCCAGTGCGTTAACTCTCGAATCGCACCACTTTGCTCTGCCAATGGAATAAACTCGTCAGGAAAAATAAATCCTTGCTCTGGATGGTGCCAACGGACTAAGCACTCCATACCCATCACTTCACCAGTTTTCAAGGCAATTTTTGGCTGATAAACAAGTGTCAACTGGTCTTCCTCTATCGCTTTTCTCAATTCAGATAGTCTAGTTAACCTTTGTACAGAGTGTTTATTCAACTTTGATTCGTACCATAAGACTCGATCAGAGAGGTCCTTGCAACTATACAATGCAATATCCGCGCATTTCATAATTGTTGTACAATCTTTTCCATCATCTGGGTATCGAGCGACACCCAGCCTTATATCAACATCCAATTTCACAGTTTTCAGAATGAACGACGTTTCAAAAGTGTCGAGAAGCGCTCGCGTAAAGCGCTCGACGTCATCCCGAGCCTGATTTGAAACCAGCATAGCAAATTGATCAGCACTGAAATGGGCAGCAAATATAGAGTCAAAATTAAGGGATTGAATTCTCTCACCAATCATGAAAAGCAACTTATCACCCAATTCATGACCCAATGTATCATTAACATCTTTAAAACGATCTACATCTAAAATGATCACTGAAAAATCTGCAATGTTTGAATCTTGAATCATTTTCTCTACCTGAGTGAGAAATTGAGTCCTATTTGGCAAGCCTGTTAATTCGTCATAAAAAGCAAGCTTCTGGATTTCCCCCTCCCTGGCTTTGATCGCTGTCTGCATACTACCTAAAGC
>JAYPYM010000122.1:2160-13027 GCA_038135915.1 Gammaproteobacteria bacterium | reverse complement strand
GGTTGCACCGTGAGCACAATCCAAAACCAAGTGCATGCCTCTTAAGCTCAACGATTTATCAAATGTACTTTTGCAAAATTCGATATATCGACCCGCCGCATCATCAACCCTTTGAGCCTTCCCTAAGCCCTCAGAGTCACACACTTTGATACCCTCATCCAATGCAGCCTCAATTTGATATTCAATATCATCATCAAGCTTGAGACCATCCGCAGAGAAAAATTTGACCCCATTGTCCATATGCGGATTATGCGACGCACTGATAACAATACCTGCTTGCGCCCGAAATGTTCTAGTCAAATAAGCAACAGCGGGTGTGGGCATCGGACCTAATAATTTAACACTCATTCCAGATGCAGCAAGACCCGCTTCTAAAGCTGACTCAAACATATAGCCAGAAATACGCGTATCTTTCCCAATCACCACATGCCTTTTTCGCTTTTCATTCCCACCAAGCACTTTACCGACTGCCCAACCTAATCTGAGCATAAACTCTGGCGTAATTGCTCCTTCGCCTACCTTGCCTCGAATCCCATCTGTACCAAAATATCGTTTGCTTCTTATATTCACGCTGGATAGCACCTCATCACAATATTAAAGTAATTTTTGATATCTAATAACACTATTATTCGGTATATAAAACTTGTCGCTGTCGACTCATTTTTTTCTAGCTTCTTTAACCCGATCAAACACACGCAATGCATCCATATGTGCACTAACATCATGGACACGCAATATAGTAGCGCCTTCTTCCAACGCAATCATAGCGGAAGCAATTCCACCAGCAAGCCTGTTCTCCAGCGGCCGCTCTAACAAATTACCCAACATGGACTTTCGAGAAGTACCTACCAATATTTTACAACCAAGCCCTAATAGCTGCCCCATGTTTGCTAACAACTCCCAGTTTTGATCAAAAGTCTTACCAAACCCAAACCCCGGATCAATATAAATGTTTTCTTTCATCATACCTATGCTAGTACAGAAGGCTACTCTCTCCGACAAGAAGTCGTAAACGTCTTGGATGATATTGTCTGAACAAGGCGGGTTATCTTGCATCGTTTTAGGCTCTCCAGACATATGCATTAAACAGACCTTTGCTTGATACTTAACACACACTTCTGCCGCATTCTGTTCCTGAAGAGCGCAAATGTCATTTATCATATTCGCACCTAAGTCTAACGCCTGCCGCATGACTTCTGTCTTATACGTATCTACAGAAATATCTACACTTAGTTTTTCATGATCGATATAAGCCCTCAATAACTTTACGACTGGTAGAACACGAGCTAATTCCTCGGTAAGGGGCACAGGTTCAGCACCAGGTCGGGAGGACTCCCCACCTATATCGATGATACTGGCACCTTCAGAAATCATTACCCTAGCTCTCTCCAAAGCCTGTTCGGGTAAAGAATAAGAACCTCCATCTGAGAATGAATCAGGGGTAACGTTTAATATACCCATCACTTTTTGGGTTATGCTCATCACGACATTTCCTTACAAGGCTCGAACGACTGTTACTAGATGCTCACTCCAAGACAACCTCAGCAGCAGCATCAATAACCAGACAATAACAAAATAAAGTAGATAAAATATTAATGCCCGAACTCTAGGGCTTGCTTGGAAGCCGCCCGGTTTGGGCGACTCGTTAGAGACTGGTTACTACTAAAACAGCAATCAAAAGAAAACAGTTTAAGATGGGTCTCCCAAAATCCCTTTATCGCCTTTGGGTGCCTTTGTTTCTTGACCGCTTTTATCGCCTTGACTATCCACATTAGACGTCTTCTCTTGCTCGGCTTTATCTTCTTGTGAACCAGAAGACCCCATTTTAGGGCTCGAAGGTGCACCTGGATCTTGCCAGTCCTTAGGTGGCCTTGGATCATTTCCATTCATGATATCATCAATTTGGTCAGAATCGATGGTCTCATACTTCATTAGAGCCTCCGCCATCATCTCAAGCTTGTCTTTATTTTCATCTAGTATCGTTTTCGCTCTTTCATAACATGAGTCCACAATGGCACGCACTTCTATGTCAATCTCTTTAGCGGTCTGACTAGAAATATTCTTACGTTGAGTGACCGTTCGGCCCAAGAAGACTTCACCCTCATCTTCTTCATACATTAACGGCCCCATCTTCTCAGACAATCCCCATTTAGTGACCATATTACGCGCAAACTCTGTTGCCCTTTGAATATCATTGGAGGCACCTGTGGTTACCCCCTCAAAGCCTAGCGTCATTTCTTCCGCAATTCGGCCACCAAATAAAGCACAAATCCTGCTCTCAACACCTCTTTTACTCATACTATAACGGTCTTCTTCAGGCAAAAACTGAGTAACACCTAAAGCCCTGCCTCTTGGTATAATGCTTACTTTATATACTGGGTCATGGTCAGGGACCATCCTACCAACAATTGCATGGCCTGCTTCATGATATGCAGTATTGAGTTTTTCCTCTTCAGACATCCCCATGCTCTTACGCTCAGCGCCCATGATGATTTTATCTTTTGCAAGCTCAAATTCAGTCATGGTTACTTCACGCTTATCCGCTCTCGCAGCAAATAAAGCAGCTTCATTCACCAGGTTCGCAAGATCAGCTCCTGAAAATCCTGGCGTACCTCTTGCAATATTACCTGGCACCACATCATCCGCTAACGGCACTTTTCTCATGTGCACCTTAAGGATTTGCTCACGACCTCTAATATCAGGCGGTGGTACAACAACTTGTCTATCAAACCGACCAGGTCTTAATAATGCGGAGTCCAAAACGTCTGGGCGGTTAGTGGCCGCTATTACTATGACACCGTCGTTCGCATCAAACCCATCCATTTCAACCAAGAGTTGGTTTAGCGTTTGTTCCCTTTCATCGTGTCCACCACCCAAGCCAGCACCTCTTGAGCGCCCAACGGCATCGATCTCATCGATAAAGATGATACAAGGGGATTGCTTCTTAGCCTGCTCAAACATGTCTCTCACGCGAGATGCACCAACACCAACAAACATTTCCACAAAGTCTGAACCAGATATGGTAAAAAACGGCACCTTAGCTTCTCCAGCAATCGCTTTAGCAAGCAAAGTTTTACCCGTTCCCGGTGAGCCAACCATCAGAACGCCTCTAGGAATTCGCCCCCCTAGACGCTGAAACTTACCCGGATCTTTTAAGAACTCAACAATTTCTTGAACATCATCCTTAGCTTCATCAACACCTGCAACGTCGGCAAAAGTCGTTTTAATTTGGTCCTCACTTAATAAGCGAGCCCTACTCTTGCCAAATGTCATAGGGCCACCTCGCCCACCGCCTTGCATTTGGCGCATAAAAAACATCAATATGCCTAGAATCAATAAAATTGGAAAACATGCTACCAACAACTGCGTCCAAACGCTCTCCTGCTCAGGCTGCTGAGCTTGAACCAACACCTCGTTCGCAAGCAGCGTATCCATTAGTTTTGGATCATGGACTGGCGGTAATACCGTTTTATACCTATCACCTTGCCCATTCCTCAACTTCCAGTAGATGTTATAGCCATCCATTACAGCCTGCTCTACCCTACCTTTTGATACCTCTGAGATAAAAGTAGAGTAATCAATTACATCTGGGCCACTTCGTTCTGAAAAATTGTTAAAGACTGTCATCAAAACAACAGCAATGATCACCCATAACATCAAATTTTTTAGCATATCGTTCAAGGCAACGCCCTCACCCTTGTTTGTAAATTGATACCCACGGCCTGTTTCTTCGTAGGATTCACATGTTTAGTACGCAATTCTCCTGGATCCACAACCTAATCAATCTCTATATTATAGAAGCTCGATTCAACAAGGCTTAACATCTACAATCTGAATCATACCCTTTATTTTGACCTCACGAAAGATGAAACCCTTTCGCTATCAGATACTGCTCTCTAGAAGCCGCTCTAGATGACACCGGTTTTCTTAATTTCACAGTAGAAAAATGGGCTTTTACTTGACGCAAAAATGCTTCAAAACCCTCTCCTTGAAAGACCTTTACAATAAAAGCGCCTTCCTGCTTCAACACTTTTTTGCAAATATCAAATGCCATTTCTACTAACAGCATAGACTTCGGCTGATCTACAGTCCTTATACCACTCATATTGGGGGCCATATCAGAAATAACAAGGTCTAACTGCGTGCCTTCAAGAACACGCAATAATTCCAAATAGACATTTTCATCAGTAAAATCCCCCTGGATAAAATGAACACCGGGTATTTCCTGCATCGGCAAAATATCAAGCGAGTAAACACTGCCATCATCACCAACCCACTCAGATACTACTTTGGACCAACTACCAGGCGCTGCTCCCAAATCCAAGATACTCATGCCCTTTTTAAATAACCGCTCTTTTTCTTGAATTTCCATTAACTTAAAAACAGCTCGACTCGGGTATCCAAGCTCATTTGCTTTTTTAACATACGGGTCAGCTAGTTGGCGCTTCAACCACTTTCGCTGAGACGAGCTTCTTTTTTTACGAGACATAACCCCTCCAAAATAATCCTGAGTAGGATCATATAACACTAGAATAAATCTCTGAAGCTAATTTTTTCACTCACATAACATCTAAATTAGTTAGTTCCGCTAAGAACTCCTTTCTTCTCACCGTATGAATACATCTTGAAACCACATACAACTCAACAATTAACAATAATCTACATGCAAAAAAGTTTTTTGGTATAAACTGAAGAAAGAAGTGGAGTTTAAAGCTTTGAGCAATTTAGCTAACTAAATATGAACTCATTAACTAAAGGTTAAAACTAAATTCATCATTTATATTTTTGAATAAACTAGGACCGAACATGATGTACAAAAAAGGGATAGAGCGTCTGACTAATCAAGCTTCTTCCAACAACAAGAAGCCAACATCTATTGTTTTTAATTTAACCCCCGTTATAAAACGAAGCCTATTAACGCTAGGGCTATTGTTCGCGCAATTTAGCCATGCCGAAACGTTTAAGGAAACCCTAACCAATTTTATGAATGAGCCTTGGAGGGCTGGCATCACATTAGCTTTTGCGAACCCTGAACTTGGCAGCTTGGACAGCAGTACTGCCTGGCGAATTTTTGCTTATCACGAGCTAGCCTATGACATGGGTATCGAAGCCAGCTATTTTTCAACAGGCGATTTCGATTTTAATGAAAATGTCAGTGCAAATTCCAGCGTGCAAACTTCTGCTTTTAACATTGGTTTACGAGGTTATGGCGAGCCTTCTTTTTACGACATTGTGTTTTATGGCAAGTTTGGTATTAGTTTTTGGAATGAGGACATTGAAGTTGGCAGTGCCGATTCAGCTTCAGAGTCGGGCACTAGCCCTTGGTTAGGCTTCGGGGGCGAGCGCCCAATCAATGAAGATATCAGTATAACAATAGAAACAACTTATCATTTTGATTTAGTACGAGACGGCTGGTTATCCACCATAGGTGCTGGTGTAGTCTTTCATTTAAATTAAATCAAAAAGAAAGCACCACTTTTTGTAACAGGAAGTAATGAAACTGAAGTAATTAAGAGTAATGAATATGAAGTTAAACATCTCTTGGCATGCAGCAGCGACCTCATCAACGATATCTAAGATAAAAGACAATTCCTTTTTTGGGCTTAGTTCACTTATGCTGTCAGCGTTTTTGCTGACCTCATCACAACTAAGCCTGGCTATTACAGCCGAAGAGGGAAAAGAAACCTTTTTATGGGAAATGTATCAGCGTAACGCGGCAAATACAGGCTACATGCCTATTTCATTAAACATAGATGGCTCCACAGCCACTGACTCAAGTTGGGGATCCCCCTTCAATAGCAAGGTAATGGTGACCCACCAAATGCAAAGAGCTCACCCTCTTGTTGCATACCACCTCTACCAAACGAGAGATGCAGATGATTACTTGGATAACCTAGGCGCGGGGGAAGCACTATCCGACTATTTCTACGTTTCACCACAGTTAAACCAGGCCACAGTATCTAGAGATTTTCTATTTGTTACGAACCGCGGGTATCGCACAGCTCACCACATATATGTCGTAGAACGAGAAGGTGGGACTTTAGAAAACTGGAATTACCTCTCAAGCGGAGCCGAACTGGCCTATGCCGGAACAACAGAACCCTGGTTTCCCACTGACTTCTGTCCTACCAGTCAAGGACAACCAATCTATAAAGATGATATCTTATATTTTGTTAGTAATTTCTATGATACCGGTCAATCTTCAGTATTCTGCATTGAGTCTGATCTTGATACACAATACTCAATCTTTCGCAGTCATATTTATGAAAAAGATAAGTCAGGCGGTGGTGTACAGAAATACCAATTATGGGTGGGCGAACAGTACCACACTCAAATAGATGCAAATACACAAGACGAATTCCTCGGCGCCACCTATTTCGATAACAAAATATACACACAAGGTGGCGGCATCGCACTGAGGAGAGGCTATACCGGCGTTTACGCATTTGAAAATAGAATCGATGAACTAACGCCAGAGGAGTTAGTGGCGATCACCCCAGAATCCGGGGAAATACCACCTGTTTATATCGATAACTTATGGGATGACAACCCAAACTTCTTGAATTATCCGCGCCTGGCACCGAACAATAGGTGGGTTCCCGCTGTTAATGACGACTACGTCATTACATTCACCAATGGTTATGTAGCAAACGATTACGAAGACAATATCGGAGAGCTAAACGTACTAGATCGCTCAAGCGGTGATATTCTATTTACGATCACAGTGGACAACTTTGCACCTGAAGATTCAGACAGAGAATACTTCATGGACAACGGACCGGTATTAGCAGACTCTGACACAGTCATCGTTATCAACAATGATAACTTGATTAATTTCAACCTCAGGACACGAGGCGTTGATTGGTCGATTGAAGATGGGTTTTATGGTCAACCATCTGTATCTACTTCAGACAATGTGATCTATGCCGCCAGTAACGACTCTGTGCTGTGCGGTGGTGATAACTTAACCTGCATTGTTGGTGTAACACTAGATCAAAAACCCATTCTACTAGATGACGAGGTAACTCGCTTGGTCTGGGTAGCGCCTACTAACACAACCATTCAAACACCCTTCGTTCTAACAGATACTCATATTTTTGTGAGCACCGTAAGTACCGTGAATGACCACGAGGATATGACCTACGGTATCTCGCTGTCCACAAGCATTGATAATGCTAGCAGAGCAGTCTGGAATAACGACCGAGGGGCCGGGGTAGGCTATGGCGGCAAACTCTCTTTCGCCTATAACACCCTATATGTGGCTCACTCTGGGCAGGACACAGTTCGTTCAGACGACCCAACAATCATTACTAGGCCTACGATACGAGTGACCGATTTAGCAGGCTTAACACTCGATAACGGGTCTTTCGTATTGGCCTACCCATTTGATGTGGATCTTTCTGTATCTGCTGACTTAGAAATTGAAGCAGCGGTGAGCGATGAAGACGATGACACCACAACGCCAGGCATGCAAGCTCGCATAGAAGATGATGTTGTGTTCACTGTCACCGTGACCAACAACGGCACTCTTACAGCAACATCACCTGTAGTCACTGCCGAAGTACCTTTTTCATTAACACTCACTTCCTATCCCGACTATTGCTCTTTATCAAGTTTGGATCTCACCTGTGATTTGAGCATCCCAATAGGGGCCGATGGCCTCGCTGATGGCGACGACTTCGAATTCGATGTCACCGGCGTCCCCACAGCTGTTGGCACATTAACGTTCGATTTCTCAGTTGACTCAGAAAAACTGGACCCAGTTAGCTCAAATGACGTCACTGTTACAGTGTATGCAATAGCAGCGGATCCAACGACTCATGACCTGTCACTTTCTATCACCCCAGAAGAATCTGTAGCTAATCCAAATGGAACCATCATCTATAACGTATTAGTCAGTAATGCTGGGCCTGATGTCTCTACAGCAATTTCGGTCACGCTCACCACCAGTGAATACGAAGAAGTAAGTGATGATAGCCTACCCTCAAATTGTGCCGTCAATTCTACTGAAGAAGTAGAAGAAGAAGCCAACTTGGGCACCACTTTAAATTGCTCCATTGACAGAATAGAATCAGGCAGCTCAGCAGGCATCCGAATTGCTGCTACCGCCTTAACGAAAGGGTCAGGTCAGCTTACTGGTAGCGTGGTATCTAACCGAACCAATGCCACTGATTCAAATGAAGCAAACGGACAAGATATCCCATCGAGCCCACTGGTCACCATTGAGGAAAGTAGTGTACTTGAAATTCCAGATTTACCCACAAGTTCAGGCAGCATCAATTGGTTAGGGTTAATCTTAATGATGTTGGGGGCAGCCATAAGAAAAATGCCTGCCAACAAACTCTCTAACAGTTAACCCATATCATCGGTTAACTGCTGGGTTTCAGGGAACATGTAGCTTGCAATGAGCATTCTAAGGTTAGGAAGCTGCTGCTTTATATTGTTAACATGTTGATGCTCAACACCATGACACAGATTCGGCCCAAACCTAACGGCATTTCCTGCTTTAGGTAGCAGTTTTAAACGATCACCACTTGCAGAACAGCGCTCTTTTTCGCCTGACTCATTCTGCAAAATAACAAATTCCCCACCCATGCCTTCAGGCACTGAAGAAGGATAAAGCAGCAAAGTTGATTGACCGCTATCCGTATGAGGTTTTAATGCCTGTGCATTCTGACTAATACGCATTAACAAGCCAAACCTAGCGTCATCTGGGACAGAGCGCCCCTCTCGCAACAAGATATTTAGATGTAACTTTTGGAATTCACCAATCGCCTGAATCACTTCAGTTTGGTTTTGAACGGCACTCAATCCAATTTCAGTCAGCAAATGCTTAGGAGGTAGTATGTTTCCCTCCGGTCCCAGAATAAGGTTCAACTCAACCAGGTTCCCTGATGTCTCTTGAAACCTTTCAGTTAAAAATGTGACAAAGCTTTGCGTGTGGTTAGCATCTAAAATACGCGAGTAAAATTCAACACTAGCCCCTCTGGAAAAGCCAATTCTCGCCGGCTCATCAAACTTGGGTGGCGTGTACTCTCCACCATCTGTACAGGAAACGCTACCAAAGGCGACTTCCTCAACACACTCAGCAGAAATGGCTGGGCTAACAACAGCATCCAACGAGTTGAGTTTAGTGGACTCTAAACCTGCACTACTACTAGACATCGGCAGTTTAAAGTATGGCAGCACACTTGATTTTATTTGCTGTATCACTCGACCCAAGTTTTCAACAGCATAATGAGTATTTTTCGAAATAAATGCTTGGGTATGTTGTAAATAGTGAGTATTCGACGCATCCAACATGGTACAAATAAGCGTAGCGCCTAAGCCCATCGCCCATTCAGACAAGGGTATAGCCTGTACCGCATTGAAATTATCCTGATCAATACATAAATCACGGTAACTCAATGTTAAGTTAGCTAATTCAACCATTTACTTTTCAACACCAGAAAGCCAGAAAAAACCTGTGTTGATTCTAACAAACCAATAGCTGGCTGCAAGCCATTATGTGATTTATTCACCTGTTTCATGGCTACCAAAAAGATTTAGCTTTCTCTAATGCTCGCTCAGCACCGTAATCATCGCCTTGCGCACTTCGAATATCTGCTAAAAGCGTCCAAAGCGCCTTCTTCTGCTGAATCGACTCCATGCCTGTTTTAGGCACCAAACTGAGCGCCCTTCTGGCAAGCTGCTCGGCAACACCCAATTTACCTTGCAATAAACGTATCTCTGCCAGTTTTTGATAAGCTAATGAAGACTGTGGCTGTACTCGAAGTGCCCTTTCTACCTGAGCCGCAGCTACAACATAATTTGCTGCAGACATTTCTTTATCAGCAGAATCGAGAAGGCGCGTAACAGCAATCGGCTGACGCTTAATGCGTACAGTCTGCTCATCAACTTCCTCAAAGGTCACGCCCATTGGTGCATCATAAACTCTAGTAGGATAGGCTTTACCTACTGACACGGTACTTTCTTCGGTACGCTTTATCTCTGGTTGCTTGTTAGCATGTGCATTTTCTCTAATCACCGGCACCGATTTTTTCAGTGAAGTTGAAGACGAGGTTGGTGAGTATGCACACCCATTGATACCTATAAACAAGGTCGCGGCCAAGAAAAACAAACATATTCGCATCTAATTTACCCCTTAATCACCAATGAACATTCTCACTATAAAAATAGGTCAGATCACTATTTAACAAGAATAACAACATTTATATTTATACTACTATTTATCACTAATCAAACAACCTTCGCAGCCAACCAGGAAGACCTTTTTTTCCTCGCTTGCAAGCGGCATTAAAATCAGGCCGCTGTAACTTGAAAACAGGTATTTGAACAGCATTTTCACACCCTTCCTCACTCAAACCACCAGTCTTTGCATCAACCCAAATCCAGTCCACACCCTCTGGCTGTAATGGCGCCACCGCTTTCAAAGGCAATCGGCGCATGATATCAGTCCAAAGAGGCAGTGCACCAGTTGAACCCGTTAAGTCAGTTGGCTTGTTGTCATCTCTCCCCACCCAAACGGTGGTTAAATAATTTCCAGAATAGCCTACAAACCAAGCGTCTCTCTGTTCATCAGTGGTACCAGTTTTGCCAGCCAATCGCAGCTTTGGCGGTAACTGGCGATAGACAGCTGCACCAGTACCATTAGATATCACCTGCTGAAGACCATGGTTCAGCAAATAAATTTCCGACTCATCGAAAACCTGCTGGACGCTTAAAGGGTAACGATTCAAAGGCTCGCCATATGCTGTTAACACGGCCCGAATAGCTCTCATTGGGCTATGAAAACCATTCGAAGCAAATGTTTGATACATGGCCGCGACCTCAATAGGCGCCATTTCAATTGCTCCCAACATAATAG
>JAYPYM010000122.1:0-2150 GCA_038135915.1 Gammaproteobacteria bacterium | reverse complement strand
CATAATAGAGGGCAGCGCTGGCACCTGTGGTAAGCCGCTACTGGCTTGAATAGTATCGGCTACTGTATCAACACCAATGGAAACACCCAAACGAACGGTTGCCTGGTTGTATGAACGAGCCAGCGCTTCTTGCATCAATACAGGCCCATGACTTTCTAGATCAAAGTTTTTTGGAGACCAAGCACCACTGGGCATATCCACTGTAACAGCGGCGTCATCAATAATAGATGCCAAATGATAACCATGATGCAAAGCAGCAAGAAACACTGCTGGTTTCACCACAGACCCAATAGGCCTCCTTGCATCTAATGCCCGATTAAAGCCGGCAAAATTTGGGGATCGATCACCCACCAAAGCCAAGACTTCAGCCGTCTGGGGTTGCGTAACAATCACCGCTGTTTGAAGTTTATTTACGTCAGTAGTACCTTGACCGGTTGAAGAAGATATTAGACGAGGTAAAGTTGCTTTTATCGATGCTTCGACAGCCGCCTGTACACGAGGATCAAAAGTTGTAAAAATTCGTAAGCCTTCTGAACTTAGATCAGAGTCATTATAGTCTCGCCTTAATTGGCGCCTTACCAAGTCCAAAAATGCAGGGTAACTTGGACCTGACTTTGCTTTAGAAATAATTCCCAGAGGCTTAATAATGGATTGGTTATAGGCTTCTCTCGAAATAATGTTTTGCATCATCATAATTTCTAGCACTTGATCTCGGCGCTCTTTTGCTCGCTCCGGATGACGCCTTGGGTTGTACCAAGAAGCCCCTTTCACCATACCAACCAATAATGCAACATGATGCGCCTTCAGCTCTTGTAAAGGGCGACCAAAGTAATGCTGGCTTGCTAAGCCAAAACCATGGATAGCAAGCTCACCGGATTGACCCAAATAGACTTCATTTATGTAAGCTTGAAGAATCTCATCTTTGGTATAGTGAAATTCCAATAAGATTGACATCACTGCTTCAATCGCTTTTCTAGATAACGTTCGCTCACTTGTTAAATAAAAATTTTTCACCAGCTGCTGAGTCAAAGTGCTGCCACCCTGCCGAAAAGCGCCAGTTGATACATTCACGAATACTGCTCTGGCGATACCCCGCAACGACACGCCATGATGGCTATAAAACCCTCTATCTTCGACAGCAATCAAAGTGTTTTTCAATAGCTCAGGCACCTGCTCCAATTTAACGAGAATACGATCTTCGTTATGCGAAGGATAGATCCCACCAATTAACTGAGGTTCTAATCGAAGAATATCCGGTGTGCTAAACCCATCAATACCTCGAATACTTTTTAGTTGATTACCGGCAAACTCTAAACTAACCCTTCGAGAGGGTTCTTCTCCATCCCAAAACTGAAATCCCCTACTTTGTAACTCAATGACCTGCCTACTCTTAACCCGATAATAACCAGGCTCCTTAGCTGTGTAAGACGCCTGATAATGTAACCTCTCAAGCTCCTCAACCAGGTGGTTTAAAGACAGCTCACCACCCTCGAACAGCTCAAGAGCACTGGCATAGACTTTCGCAGGCACCGACCACTTTTTGCCATCAAACTTACTAACGACTTGAATATCCAACATCACCAATAAAAACAAGGCTATCACCAAAAATACGGAAAACAGCTTGAGAATAAATCGATAGAAGCCTGATCTAGAGGATTTACTTGATTTGTTTGCTTTGCTGGAGCCTTTCTTAGGAGACCCAGTTGTTTTGCTTTTCGACATGAGCGCTTAAAAGATACCGTATTTAAATTATTTACTGACCAAAAAAATCATTTAGTTTACTGGCAGGATGGAATGTAACCAAATTCAGCAGGAGAAACAAGAAGCCAAGATGAAAATACAAAAAGAAAACATTTGGTTAAGCATCATTAAGATATTATTGTATATGAATGAGGTTCAATTTAGAGCGGCACCTAATCCGTCCACCCCATTCTTTTTTTCAAATCAGCATCCAAATACTGATCGACCCGATCTTTTTGCGCCAGGCTAAAATGTTGGCGCCACTCACTTAATCGGCCAGGCTCAATACTTTCACGGTTTGAGGTATCGGGTAATTTAAAGCTTTCTCTGTTGATACCATAAAATTTAAGAATTCGATGAAAAAAATCTTCTGGCTTTTCTACCAGGTCCTTGTAATGGGTGATGAGCAC
>JAYPYM010000121.1:0-13038 GCA_038135915.1 Gammaproteobacteria bacterium | reverse complement strand
CAATAAAGTGCAGACCAAAGTTAACCCCAGATAACAACATAAATACGATACAAACAGCTTCAACAGCAA
The DNA here is from genome assembly GCA_038135915.1 of Gammaproteobacteria bacterium. Taxonomy (GTDB): domain Bacteria; phylum Pseudomonadota; class Gammaproteobacteria; order Pseudomonadales; family UBA6940; genus JAYPYM01. Next base: position 12,969 of record JAYPYM010000121.1, on the reverse strand, counting down.
TAGAGTCGAAATAACCGATTGAAGCCTCATGTGTAGAGAACCCGCCTATCGCAACGGTAGAAAAACTATGCCCGATAGCATCAAAAACGCCCATGCCTGCCCACCAATAACAGAACGCACACAAGATTGTAAGCCACAAATAAATATACCAGAGCGCTTTTGCTGTTTCGGTGATACGAGGTGTAAGCTTACTGTCTTTTATTGGGCCAGGCGTCTCAGCTCGGTATAACTGCATACCACCAACACCCAGCATGGGCAACACTGCCACAGCTAAAACAATAATGCCCATACCACCCAACCACTGCAACTGTTGGCGATAATATAAAATAGACTTAGGGAGTGAATCTATCTGAGTCAATACCGTTGCACCTGTTGTCGTCAAACCAGAGACTGACTCAAATACAGCATCGGTGATACTCATATCGGGTAGCTCAACGAGAATGAGAGGTAATGCCCCAAAGAAACTAAGCACCGTCCAAAACAAGACGACAATCAAAAACCCATCTCTGGTACGAAGCTCTTGGTGATACCTATAAACTGGCGCCCAAGCAAGCAAGCCCGCCAACAAAGGTACACAAAAAGAGATCAAAAAAGCAGCCTCCCCACCATCCTGGTAGATAAGCGCAACCATAATAGGGGGGACCATGGTCAGGCTATACCCCATTAGCAAAATGCCTAGCACTCTAATGATTAAACGTATATGCATCAGTTATTACCGAATTTTTTTCATCACTTAAACTAAATTATTACTACTTGAACCTTACCAGGACAAACCGGGGCTTATCTAATAATGAAAGCTGCGCCAGAAAACATGAAAAATCAAAAAAAGGAAAACCCTACTTGGAAAAGCCGCTCTACATCCCGAATCCGTCGCTTGTCCACCAAAAATAAGATGACATGATCATCTGCCTGAACTCGAATATCATCGTGCGCAATCAATACCTCATCTTTTCTCACTATCGCACCAATAGTCGTACCTTCAGGTAAATCAATTTCAGCAATCGTTCTACCTACTACTTTTGATGATCGACTATCACCATGCGCAATTGCCTCAATAGCCTCTGCAGCACCTCGACGCAACGAGTGCACGTTCACGACATCGCCTTTCCTAACATGAGTCAGCAAACTACCAATCGTTGCTTGCTGCGGGCTAATAGCAATATCAATATCTCCACCCTGCACCAAATCAACATAGGCTGGATTATTAATCAATGTCATCACCTTTCTAGCACCCAACCGTTTTGCTAACATCGAAGACATGATATTTGCTTGATCATCATTGGTTACCGCTACAAACACATCTGTGTCACCAATATTTTCTTGCAACAATAAATCCTGATTAGAAGCATCACCTTGAAGCACAATGCTTCGATTGAGCTTTTCTGATAGAAACTTTGTTCGAGAAGTATTTCGTTCCAAAATTTTAACCTGATACTTCTGCTCAATTGCCTCAGCCAAACGCTCTCCAATATTACCGCCACCGGCTAGAATAATCCTTTTATAATTATGTTCCAGCCTCCGCAGCTCACTCATCACCGCCCTGATATGATTTCGAGCAGCGATAAAGAAAACCTCATCATCAACTTCAATCACAGTCGAGCCTTGCGGTAATAAAGAACGATCACGCCTAAAAATAGCAGCGACCCGAGTATCCACGTTAGGCATATGCTGCCTTAAGAACCTTAATTCCTGCCCAACCAAGGGCCCACCGTAATAAGCTTTCACAGCAACGAGCTGGACCCTACCATTTGCAAAATCCAACACTTGTAAGGCGCCAGGGTACTCAATCAATCGCCGAATGTAGTTCGTCACCACCTGCTCTGGGCTGATAATAACGTCGATTGGAATAGATTGGTTAGTGAACAACCCTTCTTGACTCAAGTAAGTCACTGCTCTGACACGCGCAATTTTAGTGGGTGTTCTAAACAAAGAGTGCGCCACCTGACAAGCAATCATGTTATTCTCATCGCTGTCGGTAACGGCTATTAACATTTCAGCGTCGTCAGCACCTGCCGCAGTGAGGACATCAGGATAAGACCCTCTGCCTTGCACAGTCCTAATATCTAAGCGATCTGACAACTCAGATAAACGCTCGGTGTTGATATCAACAACAGTGATATCATTCGCCTCGCTAGCAAGATTTTCTGCAAGTGTCCCACCGACCTGACCAGCACCTAAAATAATAATCTTCATTTAAATCGACAATAATCAAAAACCTAAGTTTAATATGACCCTTACCTGGCTCAATATCGACATTCAATGTTTCTTCTTCAACATACAAAAGTAAAAACCATCAGAACCATCGATTTCCGGCAATTTCTGAACGCCATGAGTCCGAGCATGCCCCCACGTAGGATTTAAGGGCAACTCAACTGCTTCCTGCGTTTTTTCAAGAAATTGAGCAATCACTTTTTCGTTTTCAACAGAAAAGTAAGAACAAGTGCAATATAATATAATACCGTCATACTGCAATAATGGCCAAACAGACTCCAATATGCTGAGCTGTTGATTTGCAAACTGGTCTATATCAGCTTCCCTGCGAAGCCATTTAATATCTGGGTGGCGCCTGATAACACCACTGCCAGAGCAAGGCACATCTAATAAAATAGCTGCAAACTGGTTGCCATCCCACCATTCATCGGGTTTAGCAGCATCCGCAACCAAAGTATGAACAGATGCTGGGCGCCCCATACCAACAAAAAAGCGATCCAAGTTTTCTTCAACTCGCGCCATACGCGTACTGGACTTATCCAAAATGTACATGTCGCCCATTTGCACACTACTGCCTTTGTCTTCCGAAACACTCTCTTTCATTGTGTCAGCAAATTTTGCCTGAATACCTTCTTTTTGCGAATTCAAATAGGCAAAACGCTTTTCCAACCAATGTACAGCTTTCCCACCCGGAGCTGCACATGCATCTAACACACGCCCCTGCAAAGCCATATTTGATGCATTTTTTACTAATAAACCGACTGCAAGCTGCGCCCCCTCGTCCTGGACGCTCACTAAGCCCTGCTGAAACCCAGGCAACTGTTTGACTTGGGTACCATTAGGCAAATAAATACCCGCTTCTGACAATTCAGCTGCTTTCAACGAAAGGTCATTTTGATACTGATCGAGATAAGACTGCCGATTGATTTTTGACTCATTGACCCTTATACAAATCGGCCCCTGCACTTGAGCCACTGTTAGCATACTCAAATAATCTTCCGGCCAATCGTTAGCTAACTGCCTAACCATCCATTCGGGATGAGCTGCACGAATAGAGAGCGATTCATGACTATCTTCTTTACTCAACAAGCTAGGCTCAAATGAATCTATCTGACCCGCTCTAAAGGCCCTGTCCAAAGACCTGAGCACGGCATTTACTAAGGCTGCTGCCCACTTACCTTTTACAGACTTAGCCAACTCAACACTAGTATGTATCGCTGCATGAGCCGGCGTACGCGTTAAAACAATTTGATAAAGCCCTAGCACCATGATCACTTCCAACACCCGATCTTTTTTCTTAATCGGCTTTTTAAGTCGAGAAGAAACCAAATAATGCAGCCCAGACCACCAACGAAGCGAACCAAAGCAAAGCAAATGAGCAAAAGCTCTGTCAGACTCATCTAGACTTTCGATCAGCTCCGGCCATACCTCATCTAAAGAGCGAGGCTTACAGCCCATACCCAATACCTGAGTCATCGCTAAAATTGATACCCACCGAGATAGGCAATCATGAGGTACTTTCTGTTGATACTTTATGACGACTTTACTCCCAGTCGAGTGCCAACTTTAAAATAGTCTGGGCGACCATTTAAGAGTTCCGCAATAGACATAGGTCGGGCCCCAGGTCGCTGAACACAGGTTATAACTAATTGCCCATCGGCAGTCATAACACTGACACCATCATTAGAAACCCTGGTCACCATGCCTGGGCCATTAGCAACTAAAGGATCCGTTTCTTCTTGAGCCGAAGCAGAGTCAAGGTGAGCGGCCCAAATTCTCAATACTTCTTTTGGTTTATCTAACACTGAATCAGCTTTATTTTCGGCTTGAACATAAGAGGTATAACAAACTGGCCAAGGATTAAAAGCTCGAATTTTTAAATTAATCGCCCGAGCCGTAGACGACCAATCGATCTCTGCTTCCGCTTTTTCAATTTTTCTTGCATAAGTCGCTTCGTCGTCGATTTGATCTATCAAGTGCTTCTCTTCCCAATGTGTCAAGGTGTCAGCAAGCAGCTCAGCGCCTGCAACTGATAAACGGTCGTGCAACGAGCCACTGGTATCTTGATCGCTAATTGGACAAACGAGTTTTGAAGCAACCGGCCCAGTATCCAAACCAACATCCATCTTCATCACACATGCGCCAGTATACTGATCACCTGCTTCAATTGCTCTCTGGATGGGAGCTGCGCCCCGCCATCTGGGTAATAACGAAGCATGCAAGTTGACACACGCAACCTCTGGTAAACTTAATATGGACGCAGGAATCAGTAACCCATAAGCAACAACAACCATAAAGTCATAATGAATGGCTGCTAGCTTTTGTTGGGCTTCTTCCCCTTTTAGTGACAGTGGCTGCCAAACTGGGATGCCTTCATTTAAAGCAAGCGCCTTCACAGGGGATGCCTTCGGTGATCGGCCTCTACCAGATGGGCGATCAGGCTGCGTCATTACTAAGGCGATAGAAAAATTATTTTGCAGCAGAGATTTCAAACTCTCAGCAGCAAACTGGGGCGTGCCAGCAAATACAACTCTTTTTTTTGATTGAGACATGAAAAATACCAAGAATATACAACAAACACCGAAAGAGTATTAGATTGCAGGCTTTGATTTAAGCTTTTTCGCTTTGATCAGCCTTTTTTCAATACGATCTCGTTTGAGGGGGGAGAGATAATCTAGAAAAAGTTTACCCTTTAAATGATCCATCTCATGCTGCAAACACACCGACATCAGGCCGTCACATTTTTTTGTGAAAGGTTTGCCGAATTGATCAAAAGCTTTCACCTCTACGATATCTGGCCGCTTAACAATCGCCGACTCGCCCGGTACAGATAAACAGCCTTCATCAAACTCTTTTTCCCCCTCCGCAGACACAAGCTCTGGATTGATAAACCAAATCGGACCACTTTTATCCTCAGTGACATCCAATACTAACATTTGTACATGAATGTTAACCTGGGTAGCGGCCAATCCAATCCCATTCTGGTCATACATTGTATCTAGCATGTCTTGCGCTAGGGTCTGAACACTAGCAGGAAAAGCTTCAATGGGCGAAGCTACTTTACGGAGCCGAGGGTCTGGAAAATGGAGAACGTCTAAAATGGCCATAAATACCTATTATTTAACACCAGTAACTATTCACACTAGCAACAATACGGGATACCAGCTAAAAAAAATAACATAAAGCTTGCAGACAATAAATCACCGCTGCTAGATACTAGAAGAGCTAAGCCTCGAGTCAAGACAATAATCCTGATAACCATGAAGATTTAGGTCAAACCCATGTTTTAGGCTAAGCTAAACAATGATGATACCGTCATTAAACTCATTATAAAAGACCGTATATAACCAATATATACAATGTGCAAAGGCAGGAAAGGTAAAATGTTATGTTGATTCGGACTGGTAAAATTCTAGCCATTATGATTTGCGCCATGTTTTTGACGCCAATGAGTGTAGTAGCAGAAGACCCTTTGCTAAAAAAAGACCACCCTACGATCTACCATGTAAAGAAAGGCGATACGCTTTGGGGCATTGCATCCACTTTTCTAAATAGCCCTTGGCTCTGGCCAGAAATTTGGCATGTTAACGAGCAAATTGAAAACCCTCACCTCATTTACCCCGGGGATATCATTAAGCTGGTCTACATGGAAGGGCAGCCTAGATTAACACTAAAACGGCCGAATAATATCAGCCAAGTACAACCAGACGGTACGCTTAAGCTTTCACCAAAAGCCAGAATACAAACTCTTGATTCAGTCATTCCAGCGATTCCTCTGGACTCGATTCAAAGCTTTCTAGTCAACCACCGAGTGGTTGAAAAAGAAGAGCTAGATAACGCTCCATATGTCATAGCAGGTAACGAAGGACACATTGTCATGGGCAGTGGCGATTACCTATACGCTAGAGGGGAGTTTGACGAAAGCGCAACAGCTTACGGCTTTTATCGTGGCGGCGACCCATTCGTTGACCCTGAGACCGGAGAAATTTTAGGCTATGAGGCGCTTCGCCTAGGTCTTGGCAAAGTATTAAATAACGAGAGTAGTGTCGCCAAGGTACGACTGTTAACAACAAGCGAAGATATTAGAATTGGTGACAAGTTATTACCCACAATTGAGCGAAAGGTTAATTCGATTTTTTATCCTAAATCGCCTGATGTTGACATTAACGCCTATATTATCCACGTTTTTGGCGGCGTCAGAAACGTCAGCCTCTATAATGTCGTTGTTGTCAATAAGGGTCAGCGTGACAGTCTTTTGGAAGGCGACGTACTTGCTATTTACCGTTTAGGCGAACAGGTCAGAGACAAAGTGACCAACGAAATGATCCAGCTTCCTTCAGAGCGTTCCGGCCTGTTAGTTATTTTCAGAACATTTGAGAAAGTCAGCTTTGGACTGGTCATAAAAGCAAATACTAGAATGCTAGTAGGGGATGAAGCCAAGAACCCTTAAATCACATGACCGATCAACCTCTTTGAGGTTGATCGGGAAATTAACTTGAATAGCAACGCCTCAACTGGGTCTCTATGTAGCCCCAAAAATCATACAAGTTAGCAGCTTGCAACCTAACACCTAAAACATCAAGCTCCACCAGTGGCGTATCCACACCAAATACATTTTCAATCGCCTGCTTATTTGAAGCTGCATTGGTAAAAATACAAGCTAGCGCTGTATGCTCAAGATCTTTGCGAAGTTTAAATAAGTGTCTCGCACTGACGACATGATCAGCCCCAGAAACAATAGCCCCTCCACTCACCAGCCCGACATCCTGCTCTAAGTACTGAATCTCATCATGATCGGTGAAAAAAGGCTGCTTCGAAGCCTGACCGAAAGATGCCAGCCTGACTCGAAGGCTATCTAAGTAACCCTTCGCTTCCTCTAAGTTTTTAGCGATATCGGCTTTTTGCGCTTGCGTTGCCAACGGCTTTAGCTCGTCGGAAAGCGCATCAAGCAGCGCTGGCAATTGACCAACACTCATCCAAACATGTGGGTCCAGCCAATCCAGCTTTTTAGAATTATGATGACCATGCACCGCGGGCTCCCTGAGCGTTAAGCGGCTCACGCCGGGCACATCAAATACTGACCAATGCATCACCCCAGCACTATTTACAAGCCTGGAAAAACTAGGTTGCACATCTGGCCCCAACCAAACGAACAGGTCGGCCTGCTTTAAAATCTGAAAACTGGATGGCTTCATGGCAAAATGATGGAAATCAGCACCTGGCGGCATTAACGTCACAATCTCCCAGTCAGCCTGCTTTGGAGCCAGTGTACGCAACCAGGTAGCTAGGGGCTGTATGGAAGCAACCAATCGAATAGGCCTAGGATTAGTTGCTTCGACTTGGCGTTCAGAATCAAACTCTATAGCCGCACTTTCCCGAGCGTTAAGACTAAACATGACCACGATGATGGAAAGCAAAAGATAAGGAAAACTCAACATCGAAAACAGTTTATAAATAGGCAATATGACATGCCCCTGGTAAAAAAAATGATACATACAGTAAGACCATCACATGACAGAGATCAACGCGAGCAATAATATCACTAACAACACCAAGAAGCAGCTCGTAGACCACTAACGAGCGTTTAAAAAAGGTCAAATGATTGATATTTAAAACCTTTCAGGGTTAAATACCAGGGAAATTAACCCACAATAGGACTCCAGAATGCCAGAAACCATCCCGGTAATCACATTAGATGGACCAAGTGGCTCAGGGAAAGGAACCATGGCCTTTCGCCTAAGCAGGCTCCTAGGTTGGAATCTGCTTGATAGCGGGGCTCTCTACCGAATCATTGGATACCAGGTATTGACTCAATCGCCAGAGATGATAACAAATTTAGAGCACGAGACCAGCGGTGCACTCAATCAGGAAATTGCCAAATTGGCAGAACAGTCAAAGATAGCTTTCATCGCTGACAACTCTGACAATCCCACCACCAAGTATCCGATTAGGGTTTACCTTAATCACCAAGAAGTGACCACCGACATTAGAACAGAAGAAGTAGGCAAGGCCGCCTCGCTTGTTGCCAGGCTACCAGAAGTCAGAAAAGCATTACTAAAATATCAAATTGACTCCAGAACAGCGCCTGGCTTGATTGCAGATGGAAGAGACATGGGTACTAGCATTTTCCCAGATGCTACCCTAAAGTTCTATCTAACAGCCAGCGCCGAAACAAGGGCAAAAAGACGTTTGAATCAGTTGCAAGCAGATGGTAAGGAGGTTAGCCTGCCGGAGGTATTATCTGACATCGAAGCCAGAGATATCAAAGATAAGCAACGCGCTGCATCGCCATTGAAACCAGCGGCTGATGCGATCATTGTAGACTCCTCAGAACTCGATATTGATGAGGTTTATTCTACACTGGAAAAGTGCTTGAGAGAGAAACATTTACTGCCGTAAAGGCTCACCCCCTCTTAACACAAACCAGAACGCTTAGATTAGCTGATACTTTAGACCAAAGATACCAGAACGCTATAGTATCTAAATTAACTGACCCTCAAAATCACTGGTAGGTTTTGAACAATAACACAAGCTATTAGCACAGCTGGTAGCTGAAAGAAGGTAACATCATGAGCGAAAGTTTTGCTGAATTATTTGAAGAAAGCCTAAAAAGTATCGATATGAGCCCTGGCTCAATTGTCACAGGTAGCATCGTTTCAATCGACGACGACTGGGTCACAGTCAATGCAGGCCTCAAGTCTGAAGGCGTCATCCCCAAAGAACAGTTTCTCAATGATAGCGGAGAAGTAGAAGTTCAGCTCGGTGACTTAGTAGAAGTTGCACTTGAAACCCTTGAAGACGGATGGGGCGAAACCCGACTGTCAAGAGAAAAAGCAAAACGAGCAGAAGCTTGGAAAGTATTAGAAAAAGCATACGAATCACAAATTATTGTTAAAGGGATTATCAACGGAAAAGTTAAGGGCGGCTTTACTGTAGATGTTGAAAATATCCGCGCATTTTTGCCTGGCTCATTAGTAGACGTAAGACCTGTCAGAGACACTGCTCATTTGGAAGGCAAAGAACTAGAATTTAAAGTTATCAAACTCGACGCAAAACGAAACAACGTTGTTGTATCCAGACGATCTGTGCTAGAGCAAGAAAACAGTGAAGAAAGAGATGCATTACTATCTAACCTACAAGAAGGCATGGAAGTTAAAGGTATTATTAAAAACCTCACTGACTATGGCGCCTTCGTCGATCTAGGTGGTATAGACGGCCTACTACATATCACTGATATGGCTTGGAAACGCATCAAGCACCCAAGTGAGATTGTCAATGTTGGTGATGAAATCAACGTTAAAGTACTGAAATTCGACAGAGAACGTAGCAGAGTTTCACTTGGCCTTAAGCAGCTAGGCGAAGACCCATGGTCTCTTATTGCTAAAAACTACCCAGAAGGTAGAAAAATCGTTGCTCGCGTTACCAACCTAACTGACTACGGATGCTTTGCGGAACTCGAAGAGGGCGTTGAAGGTCTAGTACACGTATCTGAAATGGACTGGACTAACAAGAACATCCACCCATCCAAAGTCGTTAATGTCGGCCAAGAAATTGAAGTCATGGTACTGGACGTCGATGAGGAAAGACGCCGTATTTCGCTAGGTATGAAACAGTGCAAAGTGAACCCTTGGGAAGATTTTGGAAGCAAGTTCACCAAAGGCGACCGTATTAGCGGCAAAATCAAATCCATCACCGACTTTGGTGTCTTTATCGGCTTGAATGGTGGCATTGACGGTCTAGTACACCTTTCAGACCTATCATGGGATGAAAGTGGAGAAGAAGCAGTCAAGTCATTCAAGAAAGGTGATGACTTAGAAGCAGTGATACTCTCAATTGACTCAGAGCGTGAGAGAATTTCGTTAGGTGTCAAACAGCTAGAAAGCGATCCTTTCTCAGACTACACAACCACTAACGATAAAGGCTCAATCGTAACAGGTAAAGTCATCTCTGTTGAAGAGAAGTCAGCCACACTAGAACTCGCTGAGAATGTAGAGGGCGTATTAAAGGCTGCTGAAATCAGTAGGGATCGAGTAGATGATGTAAGAGAGCACTTGAAAGAAGGCGAAGAAGTGGAAGTTAAGATTATCAATCTTGACCGAAAAACTCGTAACATCCAGTTATCCATTAAAGCCAAAGAGCTCGCTGATGAAAAAGAAGCACTCAAAGAGCATAAAAATACTGCCGATGAGCAAGAAGCTTCACCAAAAACAATAGGTGACCTGATTAAAGCCCAGCTTGGTGACTAATCGCTGGAATCAATCAGTCAGCATCCTAGAGGCCTGTTTTAACCTTTAAAGCAGGCCTCTTACACTTCTTGATACCTACCAACCACTGGCTCATGTACATTAATCTAGCTATAGTTATGTTTACGAGTAACCTTTCGTTTTCAACATATTAAAGGACAAATGATGGCAATGACAAAGTCCGAGCTGATCGAGCGTGTTGCGAATAGGCAGCCTGAGATGCAATTAAAAGATATAGATGTAGCAATTCGAAATATCATTGAAAACATGTCTAAAGCACTATCTAACGGCAGCAGAGTGGAAGTCAGGGGATTTGGCAGCTTCTCCATCAGATACCGAAAGCCACGAGTAGGCAGAAACCCAAAAACTGGCGATTCTGTGAGCCTAAATGGTAAATATGTACCTCATTTCAAGGCCGGCAAAGAATTAAGAGACAGAATTAATGCAAGCATTAGCTCGGTAGAGATTAAAGATCATTAAAATTCGACTCACCTTCAGCTAACTCCAAACGCTTTCACGCCCGAGCGACTGATAGCCATTTAAGTAATATCACCCACCATTTATTCAGCACCAGACTCCATTCATATTGTTTTTAATGGCCAAGCTCCCTAGAATGGGACATTATCGAAGCTGACAGACGCTTTGAGTCATTTGCTTCATTAAGTACGACGGCGTATTAACGAAAGCCAGTATGAAAAAATAGATTAAAGGCCAAAACACATGATACTCATCAAGTTAGTTATTCCTCTTATTATTTTCGCAGTCATTTTATTTGCATTACTGCTTGGCTTGCAGGCAAACGATACCGCCATCTCCATCAATTTAATCTTGTTCGAAGTAAAAAACATAAACCCCATTAGCCTTACAATATGGGCTTTTGCTAGCGGTGGATTGCTAGGGTTACTCATTAGCTACCTACCCATCCTTAAGCAGTCACTTAAAATTAAGCAACTGAGCAAAAAGCTCGCTGAAAAAGAGCAACAGTTGCTTGCAATGGAAAGCGCCCCGACTGAAGTAAAAGGCTAAACCCCAAGATGAATACGAAACATCAATTACCGAATTAGGAGACACGACACTTGGCATGGGATTGGGCGCTATTCGGTGCCGCTATATCAGGCTTACTGATCGGCTGGTTTCTCGGCTGGAGGCAGTCGGGTATCACACTGAAAAAAAACACCAGTCAAAGCCTTAGTGCCAACTATTTCAAAGGCATTAACTACCTCCTATCTGAAAAACCTGACCGTGCTGTAGACCTCTTCATCAAAAACATCGATATTACCTTAGATACCATCGATACACACTTAAGCCTTGGCGCACTCTTTAGAAAGTTGGGAGAAAACGACAGGGCAATTAAGATCCACCAAAATTTGCTCGCACAAACTGGGCTCAGCAGAACACAACAAGAAAATATTCAATTGGAGTTGGCTAATGATTACCTGTCCTCAGGCCTGTTAGATCGAGCCGAACGGATTTTACTAGAACTCATCGATCTAGGTGGCAGAAACCGGAAAAAAGCATTGCAGAAAATTGTCCGCATTTATGAACAACTAAAAGATTGGAACCTAGCACAGCAATATGGTGAGATGCTGCTCAAAGCAGACGGCCAAGCCATTCTAACGCCTTTGTCTCATTACTGTTGCGAAAGTGCAGAAGAATTTATATCAGCGGGCGACTACACGCAAGCACTGGCGAAAACCAAAGAGGCCCTTCAATACGATCGAAAATGTGTCAGAGCATCTATTTTACAAGCGAAAATCGAAGCAAAAACTGAGCAATACAAGAATGCGACCAAGGCAATCCATCGGATTAATCAACAGGATGAAATCTGGCTCGGGGAAATCGTCGATCTTGTTTTTGAAGTCTATGAAAAAAACGACAAGAAAGATGCTGTACTCAGCTACTTAAACGAAACCCTAGCACGCACACCGCAAATCAAACTGGCTTTGGCCGTCGCCAATCACATTCAAATAAAAGAAAATCAGCAAAAAGCAGAAACCTTTCTAGCAGACTACTTGAGCACCAACCCATCCTGGATAGGCTTATCCGCTCTACTGGACTACACCAAGCATAACCCAGCTAATAACGAGGAAGATATACACCAACGTACCATCAAAACACTGGAAACGTTACTCGACTACTGGCTGACTCGCAGAGCTTACTACATTTGTACTAACTGCGGCTTCAAAGGTCAAAAGAACCACTGGCAGTGCCCAAGTTGTAAACAGTGGAGCAGCGTACGACCTTCGGAAGATACGCTGTCACTGGATGTTTCTTAGGGTTACGCCGTTAAATTAATCAACCGATTGTTGTGACAAAAGGTCATCGTCATCTGGTTCTGATCCAAACTCAGATCCAACTAAGCCAGGTAGACCATTTTCATCACCAGACTGGCTTGCGCCCTCATCAGCGTTACCAGAACCGAGCAATCGCTGGAGATTAATTTGCTGCCCGGTACTAAGCCCTGCCCTGCTAGCTTCTGGAATTCTCCCTAGGACAGCTTTAGCTGAGTCAATAC
>JAYPYM010000120.1:0-13039 GCA_038135915.1 Gammaproteobacteria bacterium | reverse complement strand
GTGTATGCCTACCACCTTCTTCTTTACTTAGTATATATACCTCAGCTTCGAACTTAGTATGAGGTTTAATGCTACCAGGCTTCGCCAGTACCTGACCCCTCTCAACTTCTTCCCTTTTTGTTCCACGTAACAAAATACCTACGTTATCGCCAGCTTTACCTTCATCCAAAAGCTTACGGAACATCTCAACACCGGTACAAGTTGTTTTTGTTGTTTCTTTAATTCCGACGATTTCAATTTCCTCGCCAACCTTAACAATACCTCTTTCCACCCGTCCTGTAACAACTGTTCCACGACCACTAATGGAAAAAACGTCTTCAATCGGCATCAAGAAATCGCCATCGATTGCCCTTTCAGGCTCAGGGATATATTCATCCAGTGTTTCTACTAGCTTTTTAACAGCTTCTCGACCAATTTCACCCGTATCGCCCTCAAGCGCTTTCAATGCAGAACCCTTAATGATTGGCGTGTCATCTCCAGGGAATTCATATTGATCTAGAAGTTCTCGAACTTCCATTTCAACTAGCTCTAGTAGCTCCTCATCATCAACCATATCAACTTTGTTAAGGAAAACAACAATATAAGGAACACCTACTTGTCTTGAAAGAAGGATATGCTCTCTTGTTTGCGGCATTGGTCCATCAGCTGCTGAAACAACCAGAATAGCACCATCCATCTGAGCAGCACCCGTGATCATGTTTTTCACATAATCGGCGTGTCCAGGGCAGTCTACGTGCGCATAGTGACGGCCTTCAGATTCATATTCTACGTGAGAGGTAGCTATTGTAATGCCCCTTTCCCTTTCTTCTGGCGCGTTATCAATTTGGTCGAAGGCTTGCGCTTCACCGCTTCCCCAAACTTCTTGACAGACTCGCGTCAGTGCTGCCGTCAACGTTGTCTTACCATGATCAACGTGCCCTATTGTACCTACGTTTACGTGCGGCTTATTACGCTCAAATTTCTCTTTTGCCACGAGTCTTTACCCCTTCTTTGATCTATTGCCCTAAGTTGAATTTAAGATTGCTTAATTACTGCTTCCGCGATACTAGTCGGCGCTTCAGCATACTTTGTAAACTCCATCGAAAATGTCGCTCTGCCTTGGCTCATAGATCTGAGCTCTGTTGCATAACCAAACATTTCCGCTAGAGGCACTTCTGCACGGATAACTTTTCCAGATACAGCATCGTCCATGCCCTGAACTATACCACGCCTCCTATTTAAGTCACCCATCACATCACCCATATAGTCTTCCGGAGTGACAACTTCTACCTTCATAATGGGCTCAAGTAATACAGCCCCTGCCTCTATGGCTCCTTTCCTAAAAGCCATCATAGCAGCCATTCTGAAAGCATTTTCGTTTGAATCTACATCATGGTAAGAACCATCATAGAGTGTAGCCTTAACATCAACAACTGGATAGCCAGCAATGACACCATTCTGCATTTGTTGCTGTATACCTTTGTCTACAGCATTAAAATACTCTTTTGGCACAACTCCACCAGCAATTTCTTCGACAAACACATAATCTTCCCCCTGCTCTAAGGGTTCAATTCTTAGCCAAACATGACCGTATTGGCCTCGACCACCTGTTTGTTTAACATATTTGCCTTCTACTTCGATTTGTTTGCGAATCGTTTCGCGGTAAGCAACCTGAGGCTTACCAATATTAGCTTCAACTTTAAATTCTCGCTTCATACGATCAACAATAATCTCAAGATGAAGCTCACCCATACCCGATATAATTGTTTGACCACTCTCTTCGTCGGACTGCACTCTAAAAGAGGGGTCTTCTTGAACAAGCCGCCCTAAAGCAAGGCCCATTTTCTCCTGATCGGCTTTCGACTTTGGTTCCACCGCCACCGATATAACCGGCTCTGGAAATTCCATACGCTCAAGAATGATTTTATCATCTGTACTACAAAGAGTATCACCTGTAGTTACATCTTTTAAGCCTACAGCAGCTGCAATATCTCCAGCCCGAACCTCTTTAATTTCTTCTCTGCTGTTTGAGTGCATCTGAAGCAATCGGCCTATACGCTCTTTCCTGTTTTTTACTGAATTATACACAGTATCGCCAGACTGAAGAACACCAGAGTAAACTCTAAAGAAGGTTAGATTGCCCACAAAAGGGTCGGTAGCAATCTTAAATGCTAGCGCAGAGAACGGCTCTTCATCGTTTGAAGCTCGCTCAGCTTCAGCATCGTCTTCTAGCATGCCTTTAATTGCAGCTACATCATCCGGTGCGGGCAAATACTCAACAACAGCGTCAAGAACTGCCTGTACACCCTTATTTTTAAAGGCAGAGCCACACAGAGCCAGCACAATTTCATTACTAAGCACCTGCTGCCTGAGCCCTGCTTTAATGTCTTCCACACTGAGCTCTCCATCCACAAGATACTTGTCCATCAGCTCTTCGGACGACTCTGCTGCTATTTCGACCATTTCCTCTCTTAGTTTCTGCGCATGCGCTTTAAGGTCTGCCGGTATTTCTTCCAAAGAATAAGTAGTCCCCATATCGCTTTCATTCCACAATATGGCTTTCATGCGAATCAGGTCAATAACGCCCTTAAACTTATCTTCCGCGCCAATATTCAATTGGATAGGCACAGGCTTCGCCCCAAGCCTTTGCTCGATTTGCGCCACAACTCGCTCAAAGTTTGCTCCAGCCCTATCCATCTTATTCACAAACACTATTCTAGGGACTTGATACTTGTTTGCCTGGCGCCAAACAGTTTCAGATTGAGGCTCAACTCCAGAAGTCCCACAAAAAACAACAACTGCGCCATCGAGCACACGAAGAGACCTTTCTACTTCTATCGTAAAATCTACATGCCCAGGTGTATCAATAATATTGATTCTATGCCGATCAAACTGCTGATCCATACCACTCCAGAAGCATGTCGTAGCAGCTGAGGTGATTGTTATACCTCTTTCCTGCTCTTGCTCCATCCAGTCCATGACAGCTGCGCCATCATGAACCTCACCAATTTTATGGGAGATACCGGTGTAAAACAGCACGCGCTCGGTAGTTGTAGTCTTGCCTGCATCGACATGAGCACAGATACCTATATTTCTATATTTGGCTAATGGTGTTTTACGAGCCACTTATTTACCTTTCCCAAGCTTAGAGGGCTTAAACCTTTAAATTTGACTTTAAATATCAATATAAACTCAGCTATTTGATTGAAAACCAACCTTAGCATAGCCGAGTTTGCAATAGCACTGATCGAAACGGGCTAGAATCTGTAGTGAGAAAATGCTTTGTTTGCTTCAGCCATTCTATGAACATCTTCTCTTTTCTTAATCGCCGCACCTTTATTTTCGGAAGCATCTATTATTTCGCCTGCAAGCCTGTAGGCCATAGACTTTTCCCCACGCTTTCGAGAGAATTCAACCAACCAGCGCATAGCCAATGCATTTCTTCTAGAAGGCCTCACCTCTACAGGAACTTGATAGGTAGCCCCACCAACCCTCCGAGACTTAACCTCTACGCTAGGCTTTAGCTCTTCAAGGGCCTTCTCAAAAACCTCAATGGGATCTTTGCTCACCTTGGCTTGTATCTGATCTAACGCTCGATAAACAATGCTTTCAGCAACAGACTTTTTACCATCAACCATTAGGTGATTAACAAATTTTGCTATTATTTTGCTTCCATACTTTGGATCTGGTATTACTTCACGCTTAGCGACAACTCGACGTCTTGGCATATAAATTTCCTCTTCAGGTTTGCCTGGGACGGGCAGAGATATTGATTTATCACTTGCTTGGCCCAGCCTTACTCTATTATTTTGTTTAAAAATTAAACTGAATCAATGGTTAAGCTATTAGATTAGCTTACCCTTTAGGTCTTTTCGCTCCATACTTCGACCTGCCCTGCTTCCTATTCGCAACCCCCGCGGTATCAAGTGTTCCTCTAACTGTGTGATAACGCACACCTGGCAAGTCTTTTACACGACCGCCCCTAATCAAAATCACACTATGCTCCTGAAGGTTATGGCCTTCACCACCAATATAAGAAGCCACCTCAAAACCGTTCGTCAACCTTACACGACAGACCTTCCTGAGAGCAGAGTTAGGCTTTTTTGGGGTAGTGGTGTAAACCCTTGTACAAACACCTCTTCTTTGAGGACAAGATTGCAAAGCGGGTACGTCGCTCTTTTCTACCTTTCTTTTTCTGCCTTTTTTAACCAGCTGATTAACCGTCGCCATTCGAACTCCAGATTCTTTTCATACTTTTCATTAACACATTCCATTTCATTGCGGCTTATGTTGAACGCAAGTCCTAATTAGCATTGAGCTAGTGCGTTAAACAACTATATTTATGCGCTAATAAGCGACATCTAGCCGACTTTTTCGTTTTCTAGCAATTTCTAGGTCTTTATAATAGTTCATTTACCAAGAACTAAAACACCAATATACGACACCACTTAAGCCACTATACGAGTTTAAGCGGTATACTCATCCAGATGACACTTTATAGTCTCACAAAGGCGTTTTTGCACTTCAATTAACAACCTTGATCATATGGAGTCGCGGAATTCTAATCAGAGGACTAAGGGGTGTCAAGTATACCAAGGCAAGACACCTAAAAAAGATATAATAATTAGCGCTAGTGCCATAGCTTTTGCTGTTATTCACAGTGAATACACACAAATAGATATCGAAAAGCCGCTAAACCTTAAAGTCCAGCATCCTCTGCAGAGATCGTTTTGCACCAGAGATAACATCAGCAGGAACTATAATTTCATTTTTCCCGTGCTTTAAAGCTTGAGCCAGCAACTCTAAACTATTCATTGCCATCCAGGGACAGCTAGCACAACTTCTACAGGTAGCCCCCCTACCGGCTGTCGGCGCTATAACAAATTGCTTACTAGGTGCGGCCTGCCTAAGTTTGTAGAAAATACCCTTATCCGTAGCAACAATAAAAATCTGGTTAGGCATTTCTCGGGCAGCTTTAATAATTTGGCTAGTAGAACCAACAAAATCAGCGATATCCACGACGGCTTGAGGCGATTCAGGGTGCACTAACACCGCAGCCTCTGGGTATAAATGCCTCAAATCAGACACACCTTTAGCCTTGAACTCTTCATGTACAATGCAAGCACCATCCCACATCACCATATCTGCACCAGTTTTTTGCTGAACATAGCGCCCAAGATGACGATCGGGAGCCCAGAGCACCTTCTTACCTTGCGCGGCAAGATAATCCACAACTTGCAAAGCAATACTAGAGGTAACAACCCAATCTGCTCGCGCCTTTACTGCTGCAGAGGTATTTGCATAAACCACAACTTCATGATCAGGATACTGATCGCAGAACGCTGAAAATTCATCATGAGGGCACCCAATATCTAATGAGCATGTAGCCTCTAATGTCGGCATAAAAACTCTTTTATGTGGCGTAAGTATCTTGGCAGTCTCGCCCATGAACTTTACACCAGCTATAAAAACTTCTGACCCAGGATGCTCATGACCAAAGCGCGCCATTTCTAGCGAGTCAGCAACACAACCACCTGTCTCTTCTGCCAGAGCCTGAAGGTCTTGATGCGCATAATAATGGCTCACCAAAACGGCATCCCTTTCTCTAAGCAATTGCTTGATTTCCTCTTTTAAGCCCTGATTGCATTGACTGGAAGACCTTTCAACAATGGAAAAGCTCCTCAAGGCTGAGCCCGATTTAAACTTTGCTTCTTTGCTTCGCTCAGATGTCAGCGCTTCCGGAGAACTCAGCTTCACACCAAACCTCATCTATCAGTAAATTGATACATCACATACTTTATTTGAATCCTAAAGAATCATCCTTAGCCGTTTTAAGGGTTGGATATTAACATATTTTTTACCTAGACCATACCCGATAACAGGCTGAACGCACTAAAAATAAACCCATAGTAATATCACCATTTAGGAGAAGCGATTACCTTAAGCATTGCTAATACTAGGATTTTAAAGACAAATGCCCCAATAATTCAGACCAAGATAAGCTTTGATCCGCTTGATTTAACGCTCCCTGCTGCCAAACGGAGCAACCAATTTCCGGCCTTAGCCTGTAAGCATGCCGACAAGCGTTAAACTGGTTAACCACATCAAGCCCATCTGAACACTGTTCTAAGCAAGATCTAAAACTATTCGTTTCTTGGAAAGGGTTAAACAATGGCAAGAGCAGCTTGAGCAGTAGCACCATAGCATTTTCTGATTTTAGTCGAACAGGCATAAGATCGCCTAGCAACTCCATAACTGATAATTCTAAGCCAACCCTCTGCCGAGAGGCACCTATGTTTCGACTTAATAAGCTGCCAACACCCTTGGTGGCTTCAACACCTAATAACTTACAACAACCCTGATAAACTAACTCAGTAGCCCTATATTTCCCCAATAACGAATATCCAGCAATATGAGGTGTCGCAATAGAGACTTGATTTAATACCTCCAAGTTCACATTAGGCTCATCAGGCCAGACGTCTAATACAACCCGGGCTTTAGGCTTGTGCGCTAACAGGTATTTAAGGGATTCCAAATCCACCACATCCCCCCTACTAGCATTGATAAAGAGCACATCATCACGCATTAAACGAAACTGCTCATGAGACAGCATTTTATAAGTCGCATACTGCCCGCTGTGGGTCAAAGGTGTATGGATACTCACAATATCTGAAGATAAAACTTCTTCAAACGATGCCTGCTCAAACTGCTCTGGCTCAGACAAGCACCCAAAATCTAGCAAAGGATCAAAAAATGAAACACCAAACCCCAAAGAGCGAAAGCACTGAGCTACTGCACGCCCAGCATAACCATACCCAACTAGCCCTAAACGAAGATCTGTTGGCATAACCTCGCCAGGCCATAATGCAAGCGCTGAAATTAGCACAAAATCGGCTACAGCTGTGGCATTACATCCTTTTGCTGAAACGACAGGTATATTATTCTCTGCAAGCCAATCTAATGGTAGATGGTCCGTACCACTGGTTGCCGTTGCAACGACTTGAAGGTTGGAATGTTTCAGCATCTGGGGATTCAGCACAGTGTTCGAACGAACTATTAAAATATCCGCAGACTTTAGGTCAGCAGCAAAGGTTTCTTGCCGAAAATACCCTATATCCCCAAGCTCACTGAAAAACGCTTCTATTAAAGGGATATTTGGATCTGACAGAATATTCATAATTGAAATTCAAAAGGCGAGCACATATCCAATCTAATTGAAACAACCAATATCCAACGCACAAAAAACATCCTAGCTTGTGAAATACCAAATGACTGGGTCAGATGACGCAAGCCAATCAACAAGCTTACGTTTAAATCGCTGTTCTATATATTTCCGCTTTATCTTATAGGTTGGCGTCAACATGCCAGCCTCTATAGACCAGGGCTCACTGATAATGACTACCTGCTCAATACGCTCATGATCTGATAAGGCCTCATTCACCCTATCCCTAAACGCTATTAAATAAGCTTCTACCTGACTCTTTTTCTCCATCCAAGAGTTATATACTAACACTGAATCCACCAAACTTAATAAGACAACAGGCTGCTTCATCGCCTCACCTAACACACAAGCATGTTCGATAATTGGGGACTCCAAGAATAAGCTTTCAATAACAGCAGGGAATACGTATTGCCCCCTAGCAGTTTTGAAACTCTCTTTCCGCCGACCAGTAATCTTTAACCGACCTTTCCGGTCCAACACACCCAAATCTCCGGTTCGAATAAACCCTTCCGAAGTCATCACTTTTGTCGTGAGAGTTGGCGCCTTATAATACCCCATCATATTACCCGGACTAGACACCAAAACTTCGCCATCTTCACTAAACTGAGCCACAACACCTGGGTTAGCATAACCCACATAACCAGCAAAGCTTCTCCCTACTCGCGCCGTGTGTGAATACGCAAAATTTTCAGTCATACCATAAAATTCTAATATTTCGATATCTAATGCCTTAAACCAATCAATCAACGCGCTGGATATATGCGCAGCGCCTGAACAAAATAACCGAGTCTCACCAAAACCCAGTAGCCGCTTTATCTTGAGCTTAACGAAGGCTGAAACCAAGGGTATGCGAAGCATTAGATTTAGTAATGGGCTAGGAAAATAGTTAAACACCTCTTGCTGAAGCCGACGCCAAACCTGAGGGACACCAAAGAAGATAGTAGGCTGAAACCCCCTCAACTCACTGACCAAACTACGCGTAGAATGCACAAAATAAACTGCTAAGCCACTATAGAGAGACGCCATCTCAACACAAAGTCGCTCAGTAACATGCGCCAAGGGCATAAAAGAAATAAGCCGATCATGCCTGCGTACAGAAAAAAGCGCCTGAGCTCTAGTAATGGTACCCGCCATCGCTCCAAATGAATGCATAACACCTTTAGGTTCACCCAGGGTGCCCGACGTATATATTATCGTGGCCACTTCTTCTCTATGCCGAGCAGGAGAAGCCTGAAAAGGGGTAAAATTATCTAAAATCTGAGACCACTTTACAGTTTTATTTCCAATCGCTTCTTTTGGTGTTGAAGATAAAGGCATGTATATAAGCCTCAGATCTTCAGGCAAAGCGGCCATACTGCTAGAGTAGTGATCAGACTTGCCCACAAACATCAACTTGCAATCCGAATGTTGAATAAGCTTATTCAAATAGGCCGAGTTGATACTGGGAAAAATAGGAACCGAGACATGACCTGCCATCCATATGGCCAAGTCAGCGATAATCCAATAAGCAGAGTTAGCAGACATAATACCTATATGGCTACCTTGCGCTAAATCAAGAGACACCAAATAAGCAGCGACTTTTCTAGCCTGCTCCGCCACTTCGGACCAGGTTAGTGACTGAACTTTTCTTTTAGAAAGCGGTTGAAAAAAACAAGTTCGATTAGGCGCAAACTTCTCCCAATGGTAGAGCTTCTCCAAGGGTAATGGCCAATCAAAAGAAACCGTACCGCCTTTTAGTTTTTCCTCTTCAGGCAAATCTAAACCGGTACCTGAATGTATCGTATTATTATTTGCATTCACCTCATTCGTTTGTGAATGGGCAATTGCCTGGCCAACACTATCCATGTTCACCTCTAGCTCAAATCCATTGGTCAAAAGGAGTTAGTTTCTTATCATTATGCATGACCACAACGAGACGCTTCTCTCAATAAACGCTAAGAGCGAGCGCAAAAACACTCGACATTCGTCTCGTTTCAGCTAAACCAGCTTTTGTTATCTTCCCGAAAAATAGAACGTTTAGCAAGCTTTTTCAAAAGCAAATTAGGCCCTGAACTCAAATATCGTCTCTAAAAAACGTAAATCATGAGTTTAGAGAGCCCATCTGGACAAGGCGAGCTCAGTAGAAAGGAAATCTTTTGTGCCAGAAGGACCACCAATTTCGAGGCTAACAGGTCCACCGTTTGATTCAACAACTAAAGTAAACCTCAAAAAAGGGTTGCATAGGCGTTCTACCTGTATCCATTCTGATGCAAGAATCATATCTTCGACGTTTGTCCCCAACCTAAGGGAAAAGCCAATCTCAGTTTCCTTAACTTGTTTAATAGAATCAAGTAATACGGAGAGGATTCTAGAT
This sequence comes from Gammaproteobacteria bacterium, assembly GCA_038135915.1. Taxonomy (GTDB): domain Bacteria; phylum Pseudomonadota; class Gammaproteobacteria; order Pseudomonadales; family UBA6940; genus JAYPYM01. The sequence goes on along the minus strand of JAYPYM010000120.1, from coordinate 3,485 downwards.
CTTTCGTTTTCTGATTCTTCAGCAGAAAACACCTTCCTTGGATCCACTTTAAGCACACCAGGTACCTCAAATAAAGAATTGTCAGATTTCAATAGCTAAATTAGATTTAACAGGTACACACCGTCCCAAATCTCAGAGCGCACCAAAAAGTAATTCTCAAAACGTATACGTTAAGAATTAGCACAAAACCTGAGTTATCGACAGCAAAAAGGAAAGGGGCTCGAGAAGAGAGGATAAAGAAATCGCAAATAAAATAAAGCCTGGCCATTAATCAATAAAAATAGCCAGGCAAATTTCATTATTTAGCTAATTCAAGCAACAACTTGTTAATTCGCTTAACATAAGCAGATGGGTCTTTAATATCTCCACCTTCAGCCAAACTAGCCTGATCATAGATTATCCAGGACAAATCTAAGAATCGATCATCCTGATCTTCCTTCTCTAGCTGCTCCACCAAGGGGTGAGATGGGTTAACCTCCAGAGCGGGCTTGGTATCAGGCACTTTTTGCCCAGCGGCCTCCATAATTTGCCGCATTTGAGCACCCATATCATGCTCCCCAATCACCAAACAAGCCGGGCTATCGGTAAGACGGTTAGTCGCTCTCACTTCGGAGACCTCATCAGATAAAGCTTCTTTAATTCTCTTAATAAGATCCTTAGACGTTTCTTGAAGCTTTTCAGTTTCCTTCTTTTCCTCTTCGTCTGCCAGTTCACCTAAATCTAACTGGCCTTTCGCAACGTTTTGAATTGGCTTGCCGTCAAACTCTGATAGGTAGGTAGTCATCCACTCATCAATTCTGTCGGTCAAAACCAGCACTTCAATACCTTTTTTCTTAAAGATTTCTAAGTGCGGGCTACTCACAGCAGCTGCATATGAATCACCAGTCACAATATAAATCTTTTTCTGTGCTTCTTTCATACGACCAACATAGTCGGCCAAACCTGTTTTCTGCTCGCCACTATCATCTTTTGTAGAAGAAAATCGAAATAGTCCAGCAACTTTTTCCTTGTTAGCGAAATCTTCTGCAGGGCCTTCTTTTAACACCTGGCCAAACTCTTTCCAGAAGCTTTGATACTCTTCAGGCTTGTCTTTAGACAACTTAGAGAGCATGTCTAGAACACGTTTTGTGATCGCAGACTTCATGCTCTCAATGCTCTTGTTATTTTGCAAAATTTCACGCGATACATTCAAAGGGATGTCATTTGAATCAACAATGCCTTTAATAAACCGCAAGTATAAAGGCAGGAATTGCTCAGCATCATCCATAATGAAAACACGCTGCACATAAAGCTTTAACCCTTTTGGAGCTTCACGGTTATACAGGTCAAACGGAGGACGCTTAGGCACATATAATAGGCTTGTATATTCCAACTTGCCTTCGACTCGATTGTGCGACCAGGTTAGCGGGTCTTCGAAGTCATGACCAACATGCTTGTAAAAAGCTTTATAGTCTTCCTCTTTCAGTTCAGACTTCGGCCTAGTCCAAAGCGCAGTTGCCTTATTTACAGCTTCAAACTCCGGTACTTTTGGTTGATCATCTTCTTTTTTCGCTTCGGCTTCTTCACCTTCTTTGGCATCATCAGCTTCAGGGATGTCAGGCGTTTCTTGCTTTTCCATTTCTATTGGCAGTGGGATATGGTCCGAATACTTCGTGATGATCGATCGAAGCCGCCATTGATCAGCAAAATCTTTATCATCCTCTCTGAGCTTTAATACGATCTTTGTACCACGATCCGCTTTAGTGTATGGCTCTATGGTAAACTCACCTTCGCCTTTTGATGTCCAGTGCACACCCTCTGTGGCAGGCAAGCCAGCCCTTCTTGTATAAACATCAACCTCTTCTGCCACCACAAATACAGAGTAGAAGCCAACACCAAACTGACCAATTAACTTTGAGTCCTTTTTTTCATCGCCAGTAAGCTGCTCTAAAAACTGAGCAGTACCCGACTTAGCAATCGTGCCCAGGTTGTCAATCATCTCCTGCTGAGACATTCCTACGCCATTATCTGAAACACTAATGGTACCAGCATCTTTATCAAACTCGACTCTAATTTTTAACTCTGGATCACTACTTAATAAAGAATCATCTTTTAATGCTTCAAAACGCAGTTTATCTGCAGCATCAGAGGCGTTTGAGATCAACTCTCTAAGAAAAATTTCTTTATTACTGTATAGTGAGTGAATCATAAGGTTAAGTAGCTGCTTAACCTCAGCTTGAAAGCCCATGGTCTGTTTTTCGACAGTTTCTGACATCTAGTTCTTGCTCCTCTTGAAATAATTAAATAACCATATCAGCAGTAATCGGCATACGTTGGTTAATCTGGGTGCAAGATTGGAAATTTCAAGTCTAGAAAGAGGATTTTTACTACAAATAATACTTTATTGATATTGCAACACAGGTTTTGGTGAAATCAGGGCCGGCTCTGCGGCGCCTGGAATTTTTTATTTGTTCTTTGGTCAAGCGCTGCTTTTTTCTGGCATGAAAAGTATTTATCACAAGCCAATTCTGGATGGTAAGAGCGACTTACACTCATTATCAGTAGTAGGTATATCTTGGGTGCGCGTTTCCACACCTGCTAGGCTTTCAAACACTTCTAAACCATCGTCACCTAAGTCGAACTCATACAGAAATACACCTTGATCAGTGTCAGCAGACTTTAGAATCGTTTGAAAACTTAACCCTTCTTCGTCATCTTCAAATCTTGCCAATATAGAGTAGCCAACACTTGAATCAGCAGCCGTACCTAATAGGCTCCAATCACCAACGGCATAGCGACCAGTAGTACTGGCTTCATTGATCTGACCGTTTTCAACATCTTCGATATACTTTGCGCAAGCATGAAGCAAACCGGAAGTCGCATTCGTTTCACCCTCAAAATAGAAAATGACTTCAACATCTTTTGTATTATTGTCCAAATCCGGATCTGAAACTTTCAACTGAGAACCCGGCAAATTACTGAAGGCTACTGCACCAGCAGGCAACAGAGCAGCATTGTTTATATCATTTGCATCAGTGAAGTTAATTGCATCCGATGCTAATCCAGATACATCTGCATTATCCTGACTCAAGGCCGTTAAAAGATCATCCCTTAGCCCACCGGTATCATTTTCTAACAGGTCTCTTAATCGACTGATCTCACTTGAATCACGACCATTGGCAATTTTATCTGTTAGTACCTCAATTGCACGTAGAGATCCAGTAGCTTCTTCAAGTGTAACTGTTGCATTAGGATCAAGATTTACTAGCTGATCGACCACATCAGGAATGTCTGCCACTTGACTGATTAAATCACTCACAGCGCTGGCATCACTACCCGAAACTAGCTCAGACGGCAGGGTTAACTCTTCTGCTTGGTAAAGTGTCCGCAAAGAATTATCTACCTCATCAATCACCTCACGCACCTGCGTGCCATCTTCAATCAAAGTATCTAAGGTAAAGCTATTACTTTCCGCCGATAGTCTACTTGCCAAGGCACTATAGATA
>JAYPYM010000119.1:509-13395 GCA_038135915.1 Gammaproteobacteria bacterium | reverse complement strand
TCACCAACTCTCACAGAGTCCAGCCAACTAAAAAGAATGGATAGAGTGCCTACCTCTTTTTAGTTGTCTACATTCAATCAAACCGGCGCTCTTATTATTGAGAAGCTAAATCCCTCACATAACCTGTATAACCTCTCGCAAAGCCTTGATACGCTGGTATTCTTCGTGATCTTTGAACGGCTTGCTTTAAAAGCGCTCTTTCCACTGCAGCATAATCAAGATTGAGGCCTTTAGACTCAGCACTACGAATAGCTTCAATTTCTTTTGGTGTCAAAACACTTGGCATATGATAGGCATACATAATAAACCTCCAAAGAAATGATTGAACACTTGTATTAATCTAATGCTCATTATTATCTTTACAAGTCACATGCCAACAGTTTCATAAACACTACTATTTATTGAAAAATAAAATAAATGCTATATTTTTCAATAAATTACATAAGAAAATAACTAAACCAATGAAAGAAAAGGAGTGTTAGAAAGCACCTATCGTAGAACAAATTAAGTGCACACTAAAAAATAACGCCCCAGAAAAAGTAAAGTTAATGGCTACTTTCAAGTTCCTGTAAGCTTGCACGCAAATTTGCAAGCACAGGCGCCGTATCAGGTCGTTTATCATGCCATTGGAAATAAGCTTCCGCTGCTTGTTCCACTAGCATTCCAAGGCCATCTACCACGTTTTGAGCACCAAGCGAAGAGCACCAACTCAGAAATGGTGTCAGCTTAGGTGAGTACATCATGTCGTAATAGCAAGTGTGATGATGAATCAAAGAGGATGGCAAACCCGAAAGCAATTTGTCGGCGACACTTTGGTCTAATGAAATGGATGTCCCATTCACCACCAAATCAAATCGCTCCGACGGGATGTCAGATAAGCTAGAAGCAATACAGAGATCTGGCCTAAGCTTACTGAGCGCTTGAGCTTTGTCCTCTGTTCGATTTGATATGCAAATCTGTTTCGGGCCCTGAGCAATAATTGGGCCTAACACACCTTTTACAGCACCACCCGCTCCAATCATGAGTATGCGTTTGTTTTCGATACTAAAACCTAAATTCTTAGACAAATCGGTGACAAGCCCTACACCATCCGTATTATCTCCTACTATTTGCCCAGTTGAAGACTTCCACAATGTGTTAACTGCTCCTGCCAACTTCGCCCTATCAGTATATAGATCTGCCCAGTCAAAAGCGCGCTCTTTAAAAGGTACTGTAATATTTAAGCCTTTACCACCTTGGTTAAAAAAAGCCTCGCAGACTGGTTCAAATTCATCCAAGGGTGCACAGACCTTTTCGTAAAGTACTTGATCACCAAGTTGTTCAGCAAATGCCTGATGAATTTGTGGAGACAAGCTGTGCTCGATTGGGTGACCTATGACTGCAAATCGCTGGAATGAACTCACTCTGAGCACTCCGCTTCAGATAACCAATCCCTCGGCTTTAAGTATTGGTCATATAAGTCCGCTTCTGGAGACCCTTTTTCTGGATGAAAGTCGTAATGCCAAGCAACCAAAGGAGGTAGGGACATCAGTATTGACTCGGTTCGCCCATTGGACTGCAAACCAAACAAAGTGCCCCGATCGTAGATTAAATTAAACTCTACATAACGGCCTCTACGGTAAAGTTGAAATTGGCGGTGACGTTCCGCATAAGGTGTTTCTTTTCGTTTTTCGACAATAGGCACATATGCATCGATATATGCGTTACCAACAGACTGCATAAACGCGAAGCAGGACTCAAAGGATTTATCATTCAAATCATCAAAGAAAAGCCCGCCAATCCCCCTCGGCTCTTTACGGTGGTTTAAATAAAAGTAATCATCACACCAAGCCTTATATTTTTCATAGTACGTCTGATCATGCATATCACAAGCCTTTTTCGCGATTTGATGCCAATGAACACAATCTTCCTTAAACCCATAATAAGGCGTTAAATCAAATCCACCACCAAACCACCAAACGGGCGCTTTGCCTGGCTTTTCTGCCAAGAACATTCGCACATTCATATGTGACGTAGGGATATATGGGTTCCTCGGATGAACAACCAATGAGACACCCATCGCAGTATAGTTTCGTCCTTTCAATTCTGGTCGATTCGCCGTCGCTGCTGCAGGCATGGCTTCACCAGTGACATGAGAAAAATTAACACCACCTTTCTCAAATACGCCTCCATACTCCAAAACTCTAGTTCTACCACCCCCGCCTTCTGGACGCTCCCAATTATCTTCAACAAATTTTTCCTCACCATCTGCCAACTCTAAATGGTGGCAGATGTTATCTTGTAATTGCAAAAAATAATCTTTAACCTGATTAACATCAATTGTTTCCTGACCTTTTTTTCTCATTACGACGCACCAATTATTCCTAGTAATTTTTTTCTTCTTTGTCTCACCTAATGAATCAAGCACAGGTTTCCCTTCGCTTAATTTTATCTTCTAATCTCAGTTCCAGATAACACATCATAAATAGGGGTTGGCTTTAACCGGCCACCAAGCACTCCAGGCAAAATAAACACTTCCCCTCTAAAACGATTAGCCACCTGCCAGGCATGCTTGGCAGGTGGCTGCCCTGCAAAGTTCGCGCTAGTAGAAATAATATAGCCTGACCAACGGTCACACAGCTCTACTACTAATGGGTGATCAGTCACCCTTACCGCAACACCTTGATGCTTACCTTTTACCCATATAGGAACAGTGTTCTTAGGATCAGGAAGCACCCAAGTACAAGGACCCGGCCAACTTGACTCACATTTTTTTCGAAGTGTCTCGGGTAGTTCGTCAAGCAGAGGGGCCAGTTGCTCATTTCGGGAAGCAATCAATATCAAACCCTTTTCAACTGGCCTTTTCTTAAGACTTAGAAGCTTTGTTACAGCACCTTGGTCAAAAGGATCGCAGCCTAGCCCCCAAACGGCTTCAGTGGGATAGGCAATAATCCCTGATCGATTTAGATGCATGATTGCTCGATTTAAGTTTGCATTCATAAAAATATCATGCTACCTGGCCATAATCCAATGTTCACACCATCGCCCAAAAAAACTGAAAAATCACCCTAAAAATGAAATGCTAACCCATTGGAAGTGAAAGATCGGCGGTTGTTATCCGTTAGAGAGCTGAATAATCCACCAAATCGTTTTAAATCATATGGCAGTAAAATTATCGAAGTTATGCGTCTTATGCAAGACATTAGGAGATCAAATACTAATAAACTAAATCACCTAGAAGCAATAGCCTTTAGAGGTCAAAGAATAGCCCTTAGGGGTTAAATCTATCAGCTGTTGCATTTCCAAAGCCAACAAATGGGTGGTCAACTCATGAGTTGGTAGCTTGAGCTGGATCAGGATGTCATCAGGTTGCAATTGCTTTTCTCTGAGTAGCTTTAATATATCCAGCGCACTTGGCGACAGTGCCTCTAAAATTGCTTGCTTTTGCTGTATAGGCATTTGGTACGGCTGTTCCGATCTAGCAGGTTTCAGCTCTTTAGCCTGATCACTACTCTCTAAGACCTCCTGCCCAGAACGCACGTCCAAAGGGTTAAGATAGTTTTTGAGTAGAGGTAATAGCTCTTCGAAAATATCATCAGCAGACTCTACTAGCTTTGCCCCTTGGCGAATTAAGTGATGACATCCTTTTGATAGCGGATTGTGTATCGAGCCTGGCACAGCAAACACTTCTCTTCCCTGTTCTAAACCCCATTTAGCAGTAATTAACGAGCCGCTGCGCAAAGCAGCCTCAACAACACAAACACCTAGGCTGAGCCCGCTGATTAATGCGTTTCTTCGAGGAAAGTGCTGTGGACGGGGGCCCATTCCCAATGGAAACTCACTCATTAGTAACCCAGAAGCGGCTACTTCTTTTGCAAGTAGCTTGTTGGACTTTGGATATATTTCATCCAGACCATGTGCAACTACTCCGACAGTAGGCCCACCTGCTTGTAATGCACCTTGGTGCGCTGCTGTGTCAATCCCTTTAGCCAAGCCACTAACAATACCTAAGCCACGGCTAGCAAGATAAGCAGCCATGTCACGGGCGTTCCTCAAGCCTTCTCCCGTCGGCGACCTGGACCCTACAATTGCGATATAAGGGTCATTTAAAGCTTCTATCTGACCCTTTGCAAAAAGCAATGGTGGAGTATTTTTTAAATGCTTGAGCATATTTGGATAGTCAGGATCACCCCTAAACAGCAAATGCTGATCAGGCTCAGAGCTCCACGCCAAAATCTGATTGGACTTCTCCTCTAATAAAGCAGTATGCCTCCAAGCCTGACAAAACTTTTTGCTAAAGCCATGGTGCATTAGCTCAGCCTGACTGGCATGCCAAGCTCGCTCCAAACTACCAAATACAGATCTTAATTTTTCGAAGGTCTTCGCACCCACTCCTGGAATTAACCAAGCCTTTACTCTTGCAAGCTTCTCCGAAGCAGATAAAGGCATTATACTTTCTGAGTTGGCGGATATATCAATGGAAGTACTACTTTGAACACCAAGAGAACATATGTTGTGCATCTAAAACCTACTGCATTCAAGCTAACATGACAAACAAAAACTGGAATAATTTACAGTATTTAAACTCGTATTGGTTTAAATTTCAATAGGTGCGTCGCACATAAGTGAAAAACAAACATTGGAAATCACATCTAAAAAGTGGTTTCATCGGCAAGATTTCTCTATACACTTAATTAAATCAGTAAAGCTATCGGACACTTAAATGAATGGATAATCTGAATACCCTGCTCGAAAACAATGCCAAATGGTCAGATAACATCAAAGAAAAGGATCCAAACTTTTTCAACGATTCTGCGAAAGAGCAAACGCCAAATTACCTTTGGATTGGATGCTCAGATAGCAGAGTACCACCAAATCAAATTTTATCTCTTCAGCCTGGTGAGCTCTTTGTACACAGGAATATAGCAAATATTGTTGACCCGTCTGATATTAACTGCATGTCAGTTGTGCAATATGCAGTCGACACCCTTAAAGTTAAACACATCTTAGTCTGTGGCCACTATGGTTGCGGAGGGGTCGCTCACGCCGCATCAAGCGCGCTATTACCCACCAAAGCTTTACCTAGTAAAGAATCGTGTGACAGCCCAATTGACGATTGGCTTGCGGAACTTAAAGTACTTTATCGCTGGTATAAAGAAGAAATCCCAATGAACTCTGAAAAATCATCCAGACAAGATCTCATTTGCGAGTTAAATGTATTGCACCAAACTCACAAACTATGCCACACAGACTATGTCACTCGAGCTTGGCATCAAGGCCATGCGCTCTCAGTGCATGCACTCATATACGACTTGAAAACAGGTAAGCTCAAAAGCCTTGATCTGAATGTAAGCGAACCGGTTCATTTAGACCAAGCTTTCAAGCAAGCCGTTGAAAGCCGAATTCATCAGCAGACTATCGGAGACCACACTTAGAAATAGAATAAGCCACTAATGTTTAGACTATTTCCAAGGCTACTGCATTCGCTTCACCACCACCAATACAAAGAGCAGCAACACCTCTGCGTTTATTTAGTCTCTTTAAGGCATAAATTAGCGTCAATATAATTCGAGAACCTGTTGAGCCCACTGGGTGCCCCAACGCACATGCGCCTCCATGGATATTAACTTTTTCGTGTGGCAAATTTAGAGAACGCATTGCTAACATGGTCACCATTGCAAAGGCTTCGTTAATCTCATAAAGATCCACATCTTCAGCTGACCAGCTCACTTTTTCCAATAAGGTATTTAAAGCACCTATGGGTGCCAACGTAAACTCTGAAGGGTGTTGCGAGTGAGTTGCATGACCATAAATTCGCGCCAAAGGTGTAATGCCCCGTTTCTGAACTTCGGTGCCTGACATTAATAACAGCGCTGAAGCACCATCAGAAATCGAGCTAGCATTAGCGGCTGTGATGGTACCATCTTTCTTAAACGCAGCTCTGAGCTGCCTAATCTTATCCAACTTTGCATTACCAGGTTGCTCATCTTCTAAAACCTGAGTCTCACCTTTACGTGTTTTGAGGGTCACTGGTACAACCTCCTCAGCAAAGTATCCCTCTGAAATCGCATTTTGTGCCCTATTCAATGATTCAATAGAAAAATCGTCCATTTCTTCTCGGGTGAGACCATGCTCGTCTGCAGTGCTTTGCGCAAACTGTCCCATTAAGGAGCCAGTCTCTGCATCCTCTAAGCCATCCATAAACATATGGTCCATGACTTGGCCATGCCCCATACGCATCCCAGCTCGGGCATTAGGCAGGATATAAGGAGCATTCGACATACTTTCCATACCACCCGAGATCATAATATCATTAGTGCCAGCTTTAATGAGGTCATGCGCCAGCATAGTAGCTTTCATGCCAGAGCCACAGAGTTTGTTAACTGTTGTACAACCTGTAGCTGCGGGTAAACCAGCCTGAAGCGCAGCTTGTCTGGCAGGCCCCTGTTTTAAACCAGCAGATAATACATTACCCATAATCACTTCTTGGATTTGATCTGCACCAACTCCGCCTCTGCTAACAGCTTCCTTTATTGCCGCGGCACCCAAAACAACCGCTGATAGATTTGTAAATGCACCCTGAAAACCACCCATTGGGGTTCTTGCACCACTCACAATGTAGACAGCCTCTGGACTAATAGCAGATTGATTCATAACGATTTAACCTCAAAATAAATACTGAAATTTCATTTCTAATAAAAGAGTAAGGTTTACCCTCTATAACCCCAATAAACACCTTATCAGTGCCAGAGTTACCAAGCAGTGCAGATCCTAGCAATCATATCATTGTTACGTCAAGCAACCCCATTTCATGTAGAGTGGCTGCGTTATACCATATTGGGACTATATCACCCCATACGTACAATAAGCTGGATTACAAAGATGCTAGTTAAAATGAATGAATCTTTTCTAAGTTTTTTTACCTATGTGCAATGGTGAAAAAAAGAACTAATATGGTCCCGTTCTACGGAAAAGCAATGTTTAACATTTTCATTATAAGGATAAGGCCTGAACAACTGGCATCCGCAAAAAAGTCGAATAAAAACCTAGCATAAAGGGTAATTGCTGCTTCAAACAGGGATAGAACAATGCTGAATACCAATACACTTGCATTTGAAATACTTAACCAAGTTTCAGCTAATATCTGCGTACTAGACAAAAACGGTATCATTATTTATGTCAATCAATGATGGATTGATTTTGGCTCAAACAATGGGTATCACGACAACAATTGGTTGGGCATAGACTACCTTAGCACCTGTGATATAGCCGAAGAACAGGGCGATAAATCAAGTGCGGTAGCAGCAAAAGGTATTCGAAACGTCATCAACAATAAACTCCCGAAATTTTCATTAGAGTACCCCTGCCATAGCAACGTCGAACGCCGTTGGTTTACGATGCGGGTAAAACCACTTCATGTCACGGGACAACGCTTTACCCTCATTTTGCACGAACGCCATATAGCTGACAGCGAAACACGTATTCGTCAGGAACGGCTCGCATTAGCAACTGACGCAGGCCACATCGGCATTTGGGATATGGATATATTAACTCATGATTTAACATGGGACCATTGGATGTTTCAAATCTATGGCATTAGTCCAAAATCCTTTCAAGGCACTTATCTCGATTGGGTATCGCGGATACACCCTGAAGACATCGAAACAGCTACTCATCATCTTGAAGACTCGCTTAACACCGGAAAGCCCTTTGAATCTGAATTTAGAATTATCAGACCAAGTGGCGAACTAAGATACATCACTGCAAAGGCGCAAATACTTAAACATACAGATGGCTCACCACAACGTATCATTGGTGTAAATGTTGATATCACAGATAGAAAAGTAGCGGAAGAGCGAGTTAAAAATCTAGCTTACTTTGATCAATTAACTCAATTGCCAAACCGAAGATTATTCTTAGATCAACTAAAAGAAGCTTTAACTGACCCCTTAATGACACATCAAATTGGCGCCCTTTTTTTTATCGACATTGATCGCTTTAAAACGATCAATGACACCCTTGGTCACAGCGCAGGCGATGCGCTGTTAATACAAGTAGCCAAACGCCTAACCGAAAATAGCATCCCTAAATCAACTATTTCACGGCTGAGTGGCGACGAATTTACAGTATTGATTCATGCCGCAGGCCAAACATTCGAGCAAGCACATGATACTTGCGTCACACTTGCTAAGAAAATTCTATCCTCCTTGCGCCAGCCTTTTAGTTTATTAAATGGAAACCATCAAACCACCGTCAGCATTGGTATCAGCTTGTTTGAACGGTGTACAAAAGGGTCTTAAACACTGATGAAAGAAGCTGACTTGGCGATGTATAGTGTAAAAACAAACGGCAAAGACAAGTTTAAATTTTTTCACCCCTCGATGCTCGATCGCATGAATCAACGAGCTGCATTAGATCGGGAACTACAAAAAGGTCTTGAAAAAAACGAATTTGAACTCTTTTACCAACCTCAATATCGTTATTCAGGCCATATTTTCGCCGCTGAAGCATTAGTACGCTGGCAACACCCGATCAGAGGGTTGACTACACCACGCCATTTTATTCATGCTGCCGAAGCATCTGGGTTTGTATTAAGTTTAGGAACTTGGGTGTTAGAAAAAGCTTGCTATGACTTGTCCCGCTGGAACAGTAAAACGGAGCGACATATCACCATTGCTGTGAATGTGAGCGCAACTCAAGTGCTAGATCCAACTTTTGTACAAACAGTCGAAGATATCGTTAAAAGAACAAACATAAACCCTCGGCAATTAAAACTAGAATTGACAGAAAGCCTTCTGTTCTCTCAAATAGATGAAGTGATTGTTAAACTAAAACATTTAAAATCAATTGGTATTAGTTTTGCTCTGGATGACTTCGGCACAGGGTACTCTTCCTTAGCTTACCTAAAGAAATTACCAATAGATCAACTTAAAATGGATCAATCTTTTGTCCAAGACATGTTAGGCAACCCGAATGATGCAGTCATTGCTCGCACAATTGTCGCATTAGGTAACAACCTAGATATGGCAGTCATCGCTGAAGGCGTAGAGTCACGCGCACAAATGGACTTTTTGGAACGCATCGGCTGTAACCAGTTTCAGGGCTTTTATCTCAGTAAGCCTCTGGCAGCTAAAGAGTTCGAAGCGCTAATAAATCATAACTTTGAATATACATGATCATTAAATACTTTCTACACAAGTTATGACATCAAATCTGGGTTTAGATCTGACATTTCTACAAAACCCTTGATTACATCACTTGCAGGCATCGGTGGGCTAAGATAGAAACCTTGAAACTCATAACAACCTAGCTTTTTAAGATAGTCTAGCTGTGCTTGAGTTTCTACGCCTTCGGCAACCAATGATAAGCTCAGATTTTCAGCAAGTGATATAGTCGCGTTTACAATCGCTTTATCCTCTGCATTTTGTATAATATCTTTTACAAAAGAACGATCTATTTTCAACCTATAAAGCGGAAATCTCTTCAGGCAAATCAGGGAAGAATAACCCGTGCCAAAATCATCAATTGCAATACGAACGCCAATATTTGTTAATTTTCTAAAAACGCCTGCCACCCGTTCAATGTTGTGAATCACCACACTCTCAGTTAACTCTAATTCGAGCCTATTTGCAGGCACCCCTGTTTCATTCAATATATCTAATACCAGCTGTGCCAAATCCTGACCATGAATCTGACGGCTAGAAACATTCACACCAATGCTCGCATCATTTAATCCCTGATCAATCCATTCTCTTAACTGGTAACAAGCAGATCTAAGCACCCAGTTACCCAAAGGTTGAATAAAATCACTGTTCTCAGCAATCGGTATGAAATCTTCAGGCATCATCAATCCTCTCTCAGGGTGCATCCACCTGATAAGGGCTTCATAACCCGTGATTGAGTTTTTTTCGATATGATACTGTGGTTGATAAACTAGAAAGAACTCATCATTCTTCAAACCGTTATGCATTTCTCTTTCTAACGAATACGCTGTGTCAGCATGTATATTGATATCTGGACTGTAAAACTGAAAGTTATTTTTCCCACTTTTTTTCGCTGTATACATCGCTATGTCTGCCCTTTTCAGTAAGGAGCTTAAATCTGAAGCGTTATCTGGAAAAATACTTATCCCAAGGCTAGTCGTTATCTTGATTTCAACCTCATCAAAGGTCATCGGCTTGGAAATCACATCAAGCGTTTTCTGGGCAATAGTAGAAAGATCATCGGGCCTAAAGAATTGTGAAATCATTATCACAAACTCATCCCCCGCTAAGCGAGCAACCATATCTTCGTTTCTCACGACATGTTTAAGCCTCTGAGCAATTATCATCAACAACTGATCCCCGACATGATGACCATAGGCATCATTAATACTTTTGAAGTGATCTAGATCAAGGAAAATTAACGCTAATTTTTTATTTTCCTTTTTTGAGTGTAATAGCTCAGTTTGCAATTTGGAGGTAAAAGACAGACGGTTGTGCAATCCGGTTAGCGTGTCAAAATGAGCTAGCTGATAGAGCTTTTCCTCAGATTGTTTTTTATCAGTAATATCACTAAATATACTAACGAAATATTTTATCGCGTTATTTTTTGTATCGATGACACTGGCTACCGTTTGCCAGACAGGGTAAATCTCTCCATTTTTTCGGCAATTCCAAATCTCTCCTTGCCACCAACCATCATGAATCACCGAACTCCAAAACTTTTGATAAAACGCAATATCATGTTTGCCAGACTTCATTAAACGAAAATTATTCCCAATGATTTCACCACAACTAAAGCCGGTCGTTCGTTCAAAAGCTTGATTAACTCTTAGAATAGTTCCGTGCTGATCCGATATTGCAATCGACTGCACGCTGGATTGAAATACAGCCTCTGATAGATTTCGTTCTGCCTCAATGTGACTACGTTCAATTTCTACTGCAATACGATTTGCATACAATGTCAATAGAGGCCTACTCCAAGTTTCCAGCGACATAGGTTTAACATCAAGCACAGCTACAATTCCAATTGTACTACCATCAGTACCAACTAAGGGCGCGGCAAAATAGCTTTCAACCCCCTGTTCTTTTAGCATAACATCTCTTGGATACAGTTTCGCTACATCTCTACCAATAAACTCTAGTTTGCGATTTAAAACATCTTCACAGGGCGTCCCCGCCAGACAGTACTCTATATTGGGAACAACATTCTGATTCATCATGAAAATTTCAGTTTTAATAGCACTCTTTTCTTTATTCGAAAACAGTCCAAAAAAAGAAAACGTCGTATCGTAAATTCTTGAAATATCCTGCGTGCATTGAGATAAAGCTTTCCTAGATTCGATATGTGAACTAACTTCATGCAAAGAACAAAGTGCGTTGTTAGTCTGTTCTCTATTCTTTACTTCATCCTTAAGCCGATTATTTGCCTCACGCAGTTCAAACAGTCTTTTCTCCACTAATACTTCCAAATCTTCTTGATGCTTTCTAAGTTTAAAATGGCTTTTCTTTTCTTGTGCAACTATTGCGGCAACAATTAATGAAGCGACAATAATTGCGCCGAGAAATATTTGCATAGCCAACAAGGAATCGTTTAATGAGGTCAATGCAAATGGCCCAAAACCTTTCGATGTTCCATAGGTAGCAATACTCACCATACAAATAGCAAATAAAGTAGCTCCATGGAATGAAAACTGATAGCCAGCCCAAATTGCTAAGAATAATAATAAAATAGGCACTGATGGGTTAGCGATATGGGAGTCAGATAAAGGGGAAAACATATATGAGGTTAACATAATCGTGGATGCAGACAGTAGAATACCAGCAACCATCGAATGAGTGCTCATCTTAATATCTGGCGGCTTAGCCCAGCTCAGTATAAAAGGGACTAATAAAATACCGCCAAACAAATCAGCCAAACTCCAAGTATACCAAAGTTCATGAATGATTTTATCTTCAATCAAACCACCAACCAGTAAGCTGCCAACCCCAATGGTTGCACTGCAAAAGCTAGCGATCAACATACTAACAACCAGCAGTAAAATACTCTTAGCGCTTGATAGGTAACCCTTCCCGATCAGTTTTTGGATCAGCATTGCTCCAATCAGAGCTTCAAGAGTATTACCCAAACAAATACCTAAACTAACAGATACAGGGAGATTTTCCGACAGCTCGATGAAAAAAGCCCCGAGAAATATGCCAGGCCATATACGAAAACCAAGCACTAATAGTACGGCTATACCTATGCCAGTTGGCGGCCAAAAGGCAGTAGTATTCGGCTGAATTTCAGCGAAAGTGAGGCCAATTTTACCCCCTAAGAAATAAGCTACTGCAACAAGGATAATCTGTATAATTAATGGAAATTTTCTTTCTACAGTCTTAGGCTCAGTCATCCGTCTACAAGCCCTCCATGTAATCACACTAAAAGAAAATTCGGGATAGTAGGGAACTAGCTTAAGGGATATGAGCCTAGATATAAACAGTTATTTTTTCGACGACTGCAGATTTTGAACATTAAACTAAGTGTTTAGTGAATAGATAAGAATAAATTCTGAGAACTTTTATTCTCTGGTACATTTTCAACAGTAAATGATCGATTTAATCATATAAAATCTCCATAACAACTATAAAAGCTAAGAATTTTTCAAACATTTAACTACTTTAGCTGATACTCCTCACCAAAAGAGCAGAATTACAAAATAACCATTTACCAAACAAAATAAACAAATTAATATCACCCAAAGAACTAAAAGAATAGATAGCGCATTAGGCACATTTTAAGATTTTTTCAAAATGAACGGTATCATAACTCAAACAACTCAGCACACTTCCACGGGCACCGAAGCTACACTAGCAAAACGCGAAAGCTTAAGGTCTGACTCTCTTAGCACTTCACCTTCTACCGAAACTGAAACCAGTGAGTCCTC
>JAYPYM010000119.1:0-499 GCA_038135915.1 Gammaproteobacteria bacterium | reverse complement strand
GATGTTAGCTGGAGTGGTATTGATAAGACAGATTTAAAATTAACGCATATAAAAAACCAGCTTAGAAAAATTATAGATACGCTTAAAAAAGACCACAACTTAGAACCAGCTGAAATCAAAGCTTTAATTAAGTTTGCGTTAGAACAAGAGAGCAATTTTAGTGGCCTATATTGGATTAGAGGGCAAGAGGATATAGCAGCAAACAACCCTGGAAAGTTCATCATCTCTGCACTTAACGAGCTTATCAACACTAAAGAAGACAAACAGCTTTCAGACGCAGAGGTAAAACGGAAAGGCGCAGAAGTAAAACAAAAACTAAATGATTCAAAATCCTCTAATTCTTTAGACTCCCTAACAGGAAGCAAAAAAAAACTCACTTATAAACGATTTGTTCAAGACCTAACATCATTAGCGGAACGACCTATAGACAGCCTGAAAATAGATGGAAAAGAATACACGCAAACAAGTGCAACAGCAGCCCTTGAGTCAGATAAAAGTA
>JAYPYM010000118.1:0-13470 GCA_038135915.1 Gammaproteobacteria bacterium | reverse complement strand
GGTATTAGCAGGCTTATTTTATTTAAATGCAGACTTAACATCTGAAGGCAATACCGTTAAATCCCTGACGAATACGCTCTCAGGCAATACTAACATTAAGCTGAATGAAGGCTTATTGAAGGGCGTCAGTCTTTCAGGGCTGGCCTATAATCAACTGGGTAGCCTGGGCCAACTCATTCAACCACTGTTAGACACTAACGAACAGATTCCATCCCCTAAAGTATTTAGAAAGGATACTGAAATAAAAGACTTTGTTTCTAATATCGTGTATGAGCCCGGTAAAGTAAAAGCCAAAGAGTTGAAAGGCAATATAGATGGTAACGCTAAAATTCTCGGCTCAGCCTCTGTTGACACAGAATCCATGGTGATGGATCTCGACCTAAACCTCACCCTTGACGAAGCAATCTCCAACCCCTACCTTTCACAATTAAGCTGGCCAATTTCATGCACCGGCTCCATTAGCGCAACCCCTAAGTGCGCCATCGACACAAGCAAAATAAGAAAACAACTGGGTAGAATGATAGAGGAAAAAGCCAAAGCAGACCTGAAACAAAAAGCAAAGGAAAAACTTACTGAGAAGTTAAAAGGTAAAATTGACCTGCCTATTGATACATCAACTGGCGAAGAGGCTTCACCTGAAGCACTGTTAAAAGAAAAGGAAAAACAACTAAAACAAGAAGCCAAAGAAAAAATCAATGAAAAGCTGAATGAGAACCTAGAGAAGCTATTTAAATTTTAGTAGCCCGAATTAATCGGGCTACATTCACTACTATTTTAAATACTGCTCATCAGAGTAATAGGTTTTCAATAACGCGGGTAGATCGGGCAGCTCCACTTTAGAAGATGCGCCATTGGAAATTTCTACACTCACCATTCCATCGGGTTTATGAGTCATTCGAATCATCCCTTTATCCGGCAGCCCCGTCAACATAGGTACTTCTTTCGCTCGAGCATCCGTACCTCCCAGATCCGTAACCGTAGCCGCATTACGCATATCTGTTAAGAAGGTACGCCCTGCAAACCGCGCGCCCACTGTACAACTACCAGGCGGTGGTGCTGCATTTGAAAGATTTGGATAGTAGGTTTGAAAACTGGTCATAAAGAAAAAGGTCTGCGATGTGGACAAAACTTTCTCCGATGGTTGCAACTCAATGTACCAACCTTTTTTACCATCGCCTTCCCAGTCCACTTCACCACCGGAAGCATCCGAAAGATGAGTTGGTAGAATGCTCGAACTAGACCCAGATATAGGGTCAAATACTGTATAAAAGCGATCTAAGTTAGCAGCGGCAGCTGAAGTCACAGCTTCAGGGGTATTAATATTGCCTGAGCCAGTCGCCAATGCAATGTGCGAAACATTTTTATTATCATCCAATATCATAACCGCATCCAAACCAGCAAAAAATCTTCTTTTTCTTGACGGGTGATCCAATTTTGCTACGGGTCTACGTCTACAGTTTATTTCACTATTTCCTGGGTATCTAGTGTCAATATCACTTGCACTTTCGTCTAAATCATCAATATCACATCGGAAAATTTGCCCCATCAAATCCAAAGCATAAAATAGGTCAACTGTGCCGTCTGAATCCGTGTCTAGTGTCTTAATTTCACTGACTATCGGGTAATTCATTTCCCTGACTCTCTCCCCTCCATCACGCCCTCGGTGAATACCTGCCCAAACTCTTGCACCGGTCTCCGCGTCAATAATGTAAATTCCAGAGCCCTTCTCTGTGCTCCCATTATAGCTAGGGTAATCATACCTAGGGTCATAGCCGCCACCTACAAAGAGTACAGGTTTGGTGCGACCTTCAGCCTTTTTACCCAATTGTAAGTGCGCTATTTTTGGCGGGGTCCAGGTTTGACCTAACTTAGCGTAATCCGGCGTATCACTGGTTATTTCCCAAGCAGTGGCAGGTGAATCAGGTAATGTAATATCGATCGCAGTGATCAAATCACCGCCTCGGCGTGAGGTTGAGAAAATTAATGCTTTTTCATCAGTACCGTCTTCGCCTTTATCGACAACACCCATATCATCCAGAATATCGAAATCACCATTTTTATCCAGATGCAAGAATTCTAACCCGCCGTCTAAGCCATAGAATTTACTATTATCATTTTTATACACAGCGCCAACGGATGGTAAAAATGCTCTCGGAATGATTGCCCATTTTTCTTTACCCGTACTGTGTTCAATACTATGTAAGTAACCATAGTTATTTGCATAAAACACCCTGGCTTTACTGGCGCTTGGGGTCGTTTTATTTCGGTGATAATAGAAAACCCTGGGTTCAGACCTCAATGCATCTCCAAAACGAGATAAGCTATCGGTATAGGAGCCATCTCCATCTCGATCCAATACATCCTTACCACCCAAAAAGGAAACCACATTAGGTATCACCGCATCTGTTGGTAGATTAAAATCACTATTTTCTAGGGTCAAGCCTGTCACCACCCCTGAAGCGGCATTGATCGCATAGAGGTTTCCCATATCCTGAACATATCGTGTCGTCGCAGTATAATCAAAAGCGCCGGCGATACCACCGGTATGTATTGGATCTGTGCTTGAACCTGGGCTCCAAAAATCTTTTCTTACCGCACTATTTTCAATACCACCATTGGCACTAAAGACTACTTCACCAGCGGTATTAATAATCTGATTACTGGCATTGAGTTTGAATTTTTTTAGGTTGCCTCGCCAACCATTCTTTGAATCGAAGAAAGAAACATAGACATCATCACCTTGCTCTAACGCATCTTGAGCTTTTGATGGAATCTTGATTTTATAGCCCGTTATTTTCGATGCTAACATGTCAGAAAATAATAGTTTGTAGGCGTCTTTGGTTTCTTGAACATCTTGCGCAAAATGATACTGACCGCCACCTTCTAATATAGCCCCTTCAGGCCGTACTCCATCCCATATGTCGTAAAAATCTATCATGTGAGTATGGATATTCTGCTTACCAGGTTTTGCTGGGTCTAAATCTGTTTCATACAGGTAACGCACATACTCATCAAATAGTGTTTCTTCAAGCCTGTAATCATGGTAGTCCTGATCCACGCCAGGCCCATCATCAACCGGCCTATCAGCCACGGGGTCTAAACCCATTTCACTGATTACATAGTCATTGGCATGCCAATCTAAACTGGGTTCGCCATCCGTATACATAATCACATGGTTTGAACCACAGGGGTTGGTATCCCAAATACTTTTGTACGCCCCCGAAATATTGCCACCCACATAAGCAGTTTCATCTAGGGTGTCAAAAAATCTCGTCGTATTAAATCTTATATCATCATCGCAGCAACCTATTTTATCCATGCCCTGTTTATCCCAGGGCGAGGTTTCGCCACCGAAATAAAGTCGCGCTTCATAAAGCGCCTCTAACATAGGAGAACCACCATCATCAGTTGACCTAGATATATCTCGAAAAGATTGAACCAATGCATGTGTGTTCGTTAAGGTAGAGGTATCCTGAAAATGCTCCACAACATAGGCGCCATTACTGTAAAAATCATAATATACAGCTGGGTCCCTGCTTGGATTATAACGGGCATTGAGAAAATCATCTGTCCACCAACCGTCACCATTTTCATTTGTGAACATGACAGCTAAGTTAGCACCACCTAACTCATTCGAAATATACATGGCTTCCATAATCAAGTCTATGGTCAGGTCTTCTTGCGCAATTCCCTCGTAATTCCAACGATACTCGATATAGGTGGTGGGTACAGGCCAGGCAGCTGGGTTTGCCATTACAAATTCACCATCGTCAATATGGTCAGTCCAGTCCCAGTCATAATCAACATACATGGGTCCAATTGAGGTGAGCATTTGCGTCCAGGGTTGTGGCGTGAACCCAGGCTTTGTATCATTGCCAATGTAATCCAAACTTTCATCAACATAAGTTAAAAAACTGTTGAGGTGGCTAATCTCTGCCGGGTCTGGTGGGCCGTCTTGTGTATCATCGGTGATATAAGTGGGTATGCTGGGCGTCCAGATGATGTCCGCAGCTGTAGCTGGGGTGATGACTGGGTTTCCGGATCCGTCTTCTCCCCAAGCAAAGAGTTCAAGGGACCCATCCAAAATATCTTTTGTTGGCGCCAAATAATCACCTGGAGTCGGTATACCAAAAGAATTTTGATTCGCAGGCGCCCAAGACATAGACCCAGAGCCATCGATAATAAACACGACATTGGGTATTGCTGGATTTGCAAGACCATTATTCAGCATATCCAAATCACCGGTAAAACCACCGTGGTCTACCAAGTCGTCAATGTTTGCAGTAATCGTCATGTTATTGGTAGTTAGATTAAACCCAGCATTTAATTCAGCGCCCATAATGGTAATACTGAAATTGGTAATATTGGCATCAAAGTCAGTACCATCGAACTTTAATTCTATGGTTGCGCCTATGGCACTATCATAAGAGACGCTCTGTATCCTAAGGCCAAAGGGTTCATTATTGAGTCGGAAGTTTCCTTGATCTAAGACCGCATCCTTAAAGGTTTCGTCTGTCAGCGTCAAGTATACGCTACTATCGTCCAGATTGGCTTCAGTTAATGCGTTGTTTGGTGTGCCTTCAAGAGATGCTGCCGCGAAAGAAAAAGTCGAGCTCATTAAGCAGAGGGTAGCTAAAACCAGTCTCACATGGATAGAAAAATCGTTTAAGAGAACACTTTTCATATGCGATACAACCTTTTCAAATGATTTTGAACAGATTCCTAAAATTGAGACTAGCATAGCCTATTAAAAATACGCTTTTCTAAGATGATTCTTAACAAAACCGTTACAGATTTGAAAATAAATCAACAATAGGTTAAACGTCTAAATCATCCGGTGCTCCAGTCAGCTATTGCAAATACACAGATATAACAAGAGGAAACAAAAAATATTGGACGATGTTATGGCGCCATCTATTTAGCAACTACAATTTATACAGGAGATTATTTAGGTGTTGGACGAACTGGTCAAAATAGCAAGCATCAAAAACATATGAGTGAACAAGAAGGCTACACATTAATAGAATTGCTCTGCACGCTTGCCCTCGTGGGTGTGATTGGCGCTTTTACGACGCCTTCGTTCTTAAATCAGGTAGCCTATCACCAAACCAGAGAGTCTGCACTGACAACCCTGGCTGCCCTGAACCTCTGTCGTTCTCAAGCAATCACGAGTCAAAGGGATGTAGCATGCGATATTCAGGTTAACACAGGTTCGCTTGAAACTGAGCTGCATATTGATCTGGATGAAAACGGTACAATGGAAATACTCGCCGCTAACGAAGTAGAAATTTCCGCTAGTCTGGTGGACTACAGTTTCACGAACATTAACCCAGTATTCAATAAATTTGGCTTTATCGAGCCAGATACCAGTCTACCAACGCAAATTGCGTTTTGTAATTTACGGCCTAGCGCACCAGATTCAGACTACGTGATCGAACTATCGAGCAGTGGTTTTCTAATATTTAACGAGGTTGCCAGTGGTGGTTGTTAATCTAAGTAGAAAAGAATCATTTGGATCTTTACTCATTGGTGAGTTAGCGTCACTTGTTGTATTAAGCATTAGCATTATCGGTTTAACTCAACTGACCAGCTCGTCTGGTGCTAGTTCAAACCACCTTACTTATCTCAATAAAGCTCACTGGATGGCAGAAGATATATTCATGCGCATGTCTCTACGCCAGACATACAGACTAGCAAACAGTTACAATAACACGCATAGCTCCATCACCTGCCCTGGCCCAAGCGACCCTTTCGATACCGAAATACGCATTAGGGATCTCCAAATGGTATTTTGTTCGCCCAATCAAGCTGATCCAACGAGTATTTTTATTTACGCAGGTTCTGCCGGTTTCATCCCAGATTTACAATGGAGCCTTAGCTGTCCAACTGTATCTGGGGAGTGGTGCCCAACAGGTCAAACAGTCCGCATTGAAATAAGTTGGCCCGACAATACAAGCCAGAACTCTGTCAATGGACGATTTACCTTTGTGAGTGAAAAAGTAATTTAGATTTAATTTGACCATGAGGTTAAACCAATAATGATAAAACACAAGATCTGTATGTATCAAAAGAGCCGAGGGTTATCTCTAATACCTGTAGTTTTAATTTCTTCTGCACTAGCGATATTTTCAATCTCTAGTGCACTTCAGGTTTCCCTGAATCAAAAAAGCGCCGCAAATCATTTTTATCAATCCGTTGTACACCAACAATCTTCAACTGAAATCATGGCGCAAGCTGAATGGTACGCAAAACCAAGCAAACTCTCACCCATTACCGTAGAAGAAACCCCTATCGCTCAACAAAGTTCACCTTCTGGCGCTGTTGTCGAGGGTAACATATACAGAAAACCTATGGTTACGAATTGTCCAGGCACAAGCTTTCCGTGTGTTAATTATGAGATCACCTCAAAACTTGAACAACCTAGCATGATCGCATCTGAAACACATGTCATAGGCGTGCAAACCATACAAGTACAGAATTAGACGAACCAATGAAGAAACTAACTCGACATACAAGCGGCATCAGTTTATTAGAGGTAATACTAGCTGTAGCAATCAGTGGAATTATCACCACAGGCGGCATTAAGTATTACGTGTTGAGTAATTATTTAAATGAAAAATCAAGAAGTCACCAGCTGGCATCCATACATGGAGCAACCACACTGAGCTTGCTGGGCTCCTACATAAGAGATGCGGGTACTGGCACAAATGCTGCCTGGAGCAATATCTCACCGATAGAACCCCAAACAGCCTGCGATTTTCCTGGCTTTTGTTCGAGAGGGGTAGACAATGATTCTGATGCCATTGCGCTTCGACTCGATCCGCAAAATAATAGAGCCTGCAACGGTACTTTAGTTGCCGTTAATGAAGTGATCATCAACCGATTCTATGTGGACAACAGCGATCAAACGCTCCGCTGCAACGCCTATTCCGTAACAAATGATGCGCCGATCGCGCCGGTAAATTTTGCAATTCAAAATAATGTAGAATCAATGCAGGTTGAATATCACTTATCGGATGGTACATCAACTGAAGATACGCCAGCTACACCATCTATTTTGGGCGTGACCGTCAGCATACTAGTCAATAGTGGTATCGATCGCGCCGTTTCAGAAAAAACACGCAAATATCGACTATTAGAGGCCAACGAACTATCGTTTACGAACACTAGAGAGTTGCGACAAGTTTACCAATCGACTTTCCCTATTAACTCTGCTTTTATCATAGGGCAAGGTCTTCAAGCACTAGGGTTATAGAAGCAATGTTAAAATATGAGGTTGTTACAGTATGAGCCTGTTTCTTTCTTCGCCGCCTCAAAGAAACCGCGGGTTTACATTAATTGAGCTAATATCCGTCATCGCTGTGATGGTCATCATTGGCTACATGTCTGTGCCTAGTTACCTAGCCTATGTCACAGATAAACGCCAAGATGAGGGTAAACAGAAGATACTTGAAATAATGCAGAAGCAAAACCAATTTAAGATGATGAGTGCGCCTTATCAATTTACATTAGACCTTTCTCAGCTAGGCTATACCTTGACTAGCGGTGCCGTTATGTCTAAGAGTGTAGATCCTGGGTTTCGCATTACGGCAGCAAACTGCACCACACCCAGCGTTATGAATGACCTAGGTTACTGTGTGGTTGTAAGAGCGACCCCCATATCAGCCACTAGAGGTGATTCTACGTAGGAATTATGGAGTAATGAAAAAACTTTCAGAGAAATTTAGCTATTGAAGAATTGTCATGCGTATATTATCCACAAGCAGCTTGTACAGATTTAGGGAAAAAACAAACACAGGTTATTCGATGATTGAACTTTTAGTTGTTGTAGCAATCATGGGTTTCGTCATGCGGCTAACTGTTACAAGCTACGGAAATTACCAAGTAGAGGTGCAACAATCCAATGGGCGCGAGTTTGCACAAGAAATTATATCGCTACAGGCAGTCTACTACTCTGAAAACCAAATCTACACCAATGACCTAACCGATTTAGGCTACTCAGCACCATTCAAATCCTCTCCTCCTTACTACACAGCCGCACTAGAAGCTTGCCCAGGTCCTGAGACATTATACCACTGCGCTCAGGTGAAGCTCACGCCTAATCCAGGTGAAGGTTACCCTAACACGCTGGTCATCACCGCAAATACGCGTTCGGTATGGACTGAAACCCCGTAGTGTGCAGATCAGGGTAGTGCTAATCGAGCTATTGCCCAAAGAGTTTTGACCACCAATTAGATTTACTCAGCAAAGTATTAACCCCAGCTACAATATCACTGACCGGCACATCTCTACCATAAAGTGCACGTACTCTGCCCTCTTGATCTATTAGGTAAATATGATCGGTATGAGAATAAAGAGGGGCTTTGGTGTGACCTTCTGTATTACTATTACTCATAGCCACAGCGCCGTATTGACTAAGCAAAGCAAGAGCCTGCTCCTTCGTTCCAGTTAGCCCAATAATACGCTCATCAAATTGTTTCAGGTAGTCTCTAAGGTGACTGACGGTGTCTCTCTCCGGATCAAAAGAAACAAACAGCACCTGAACCTGGTCGGCCCCAGAGCCCAGTTGATTGAGCGCATGCGAAAGCCTTTGTAAAACCATAGGGCATATATCTGGGCAATGGGTAAAACCAAAATTTAAAAGTACTGGACGGCCCTCATATTCAGCTAATGATGTTGTACCGGCCGATGCTGTGCTAGGTAAACTAAAATCACCTCCAATCTTCGTATTGATTGGTAAATCCGCCCTGGAAACAGCGGAAGCAACTAATAATAAGCATAAGCCAAATAAGTATGAGAGACGTGAAAAAAATTTTTGAAGGCTCAATTGTTTTCGAGTCATGTGCTTTCCCTTTAAAAATCCAAACTGATTACCCGCTTTACGGCATATCATCAACGGGGTCAGGCTCAACTTCAGCAAAATCTTCTTTCGTTAAGTTAAGAGCGTCTAATAGATTTGATGCAACATATATCGAGGAGTAGGTTCCCACAATAACGCCCACCATAAGTGCAACAGAGAAATATCGAATCGTCTCGCCACCGAGAAAAAATAAGGCTAACAGTACTAAAAAAGTCGTCAAAGAAGTAATTAAAGTACGACTGAGTGTTTGTGTCAGTGATGTATTGATCAGCTGTTCTGGTGATCCCTGCATATCACTCTTAAAGTTCTCTCTTATCCGGTCAGATACAACAATAGTATCGTTTAACGAGTAACCTATCACAGCCAATATCGCTGCAAGCACACTTTGATCAAACGGCAGGCTGAAAATGGAAAAAAAGCCCAACACAATCAACACATCATGAAATAAGGCCGCTACTGCTCCAAATGCAAACTTAAACCGGAACCGAAAACCAACATAAAGCAGCATACACCCTAAAGCTGCTAACATGGCGATTCCTCCCTGATCCCTAAGTTCTGTACCGATCTGAGGGCCTACAAACTCATTTCTCTTTAACTCAACGTCAGGAAATTCGCCCTTCAATACACGATAAATCCGTTTGCCTTGCGTATCTAAACCGCCTTGGCCTGCCTCTGCATCCCCTGCATTTTCCCCTTCTGCTGGAATCAATGATTCAACGTTTTCAGGTGGTACTCGGATGACCACCTCATTGGTTCTCCCAAAGTGCTGAACAACAGCTTTTTCTATGCCCCCATCTTTTAATATAGATCTAATTTTTCCTAATTCAGCTGGATTTTCAAACTCTAGCTCTACTAAGCTGCCGCCAGTAAAGTCTAAACCAAAAGATAATTGCTTAAAGGCAAGAGACAAAATTGAAACTACAACTAATATAATCGAAGATATTGCGGCAACTTTTCTCCACTTCATGAAGTCTATGTTAATTTTACCTACTACATTCTCTAGTGCAGACATATAATAAACACCTAAGTGTTGCTGGTTTAAGTTTTGAATTTAATGTTAATGATTACGCTAATCGTAACAGTATCATCCGATTGATATCAATCTGGCAATAGCAATTAAATTGATAATCGCTCAATTTTTTTCGTACCATACCTTAGTGAAACCATCGCTCGAGTACCGACAATTGCCGTGAACATAGAAGTAATAATGCCCACTGATAGCGTAACTGCAAACCCTTTTATGGCACCACTTCCGACAGCAAATAAAATAATTGCCACAATGAGTGTCGTGATATTTGCATCTAAAATTGTTGTGAAAGCCCTATCATAGCCTTGCTCAATTGCATCTGAAGGACTTCGGCCCAATGCAAGCTCTTCACGTATTCTGGAGAAGATAAGCACATTAGCATCCACAGCCATACCAACCGTTAACACTACGCCCGCGATGCCTGGAAGGGTTAAAGTTGCAGACATTAGGGAAAGTACTGCCAGCAATAGGATAAGGTTCAACACAAGTGCAATATTTGCGAAGAAGCCAAAAATTTTGTAGTAAACAAGCATAAACACTAATACAAATAAAAACCCAAACTGAACTGATAAGAGACCAGCGTTAATGTTTTCTTGTCCAAGGCTGGGCCCAACGGTACTTTCCTCGACAAAGTACATCGGTGCAGCGAGAGCGCCTGCTCTTAATAACAACGCTAGCTCTGAGCTTTCTTGCGGACTATCAAGACCGGTTATCCGAAACCGGTTACCCAGTACTGCCTGGATAGTTGCTTGGTTAATGACATACTTCTCTTCCCTAGTAGTACGGATAACCTTAGTCTCCCCGTTTTCAACAACACGCTTCAAATTGGTTTTTTGCTCGACAAAGACCACAGCCATTTGATTCCCGACGTTATCGGTAGTTGCTCGCTGCATTTGTTTGCCGCCTTGACCATCCAAAGTGATGTTAACCTGTGGTACACCATTTTCGTCATAGCCTGATTGCGCACCTAGTACAGTGTCGCCTGTGGTTATAAGCCGCTTCTTAAGCACCGTTTTTGTACCAGGGTCACCCTTAAACTCAAACACCTCACTGGTTGGAGGAATACGATTAGAGTTTGCAGTTCGCTCCATATCCACCAATCTGAATTCAAGGTTGGCAGTTCTACCTATAATCCGCTTTGCGACAGATGTATCTTGTATACCTGGGAGCTCAACAACAATTCTGTTTAGGCCTTGCCTCTGGACAAGTGGTTCTGCAACACCAATTTCATTCACACGGTTTCTAAGCGCTACTAAGTTTTGCGAAATGGCATGATCTTGGATTTCCTTGATTTTTTGTGGTTGTAAAGTTAACCGCAACCCTGGGTTTCCGTCGATTTCAGCGCTTTCAACACGAAACTCACCAAGATCAGATTTCAGCTTTTCATACGCACTATCTCTTAACGCTAGCTTTTTAAAGGAAATTTCAACAATGGCTTTCTGGTCCTCTTTAGAAAACTGACTCTTTAGCGACTTGTAGTACAAGCGGTTTTCCCTTAACTGATCCTTAATTTCGACACTATAGGCATTCAATCGTTGTTTCAACGCTTTTTCCAAATCGACTTCGAGCAAGAAGTGTACACCACCACTCAAATCTAACCCGAGTTTCATTGGGCCTGCGCCAAGATTCAGAAGCCAAGTAGGCGTTGTCGCTGCTAGGTTTAAAGCCACCACGTAGTCTTTTTCTAAAACTGACTCTACGATATCCTTTGCCTTAAGCTGAGCTTCCTTTGAGGCGAGTTGTATCATAGCGGAACTCTCATTTACCTGAGGGTTCGAGTAGCTAATATCAGCTTCTTCCAAGGCTTTTTCAGCTTTCTTCAACACATGGTCTCGAACTTGAATGCTGGCATCTGCGCCTGATATTTGAATGACTGGTACATCTGGGTACAAGTTAGGCAACGCATAGATGGCGCCCAAGATAATAACTATGAGTAGTAAAATATATTTCCAGGGCTCATATCGACTTAACATGTTGCAGCAACCTTTTTAAACCATTCAAACGATTAAATGTGGGAAATTATTGAGCAAATTACCTTATATATCAATGCATACTCTGAATGAAGCTTAATCACTAGTTGATCGCTTTCAAGGTTCCCTTCGGTAGAGATGCCATTACGGCAGCCTTTTGAACCTTAATTTGTACATTGTTGGCAATTTCAATCACCGAGTAGAGCTCGTCGACCTTAATAATCTTCCCTAAGATACCACCACTCATGACAACTTCGTCGCCTTTTGTAAGATTATCGATCAAACTTTTGTGCTCTTTCCGCTGTTTAGCTTGAGGTCTCCAAAGAATAAAATAGAAGATTAAAAGCATTCCGCCCAATAAAATCAGCTGTGAAATTGCGCTTCCCTGAGGAGCAGGCGCAGCAGGCACGGCTTCCGCATAAGCAGTTGAAATAATTAAATCAAGCATTTTTTAAAAACCCCTTGAATTGTACCAATGTTCACTTATAGATGATTAATCCGCTCAGCGAGCGCGGCCAATGTACCTGTTTCTATCGCCCGACGCAAATCTTCCATCAGTTTTTGATAAAAACGTAGATTATGAATTGTAGCGAGTTGTGAAAAGAGTATTTCTTTGCAACGATCTAAATGATGTAGATAAGCTCGACTAAAATTCAGGCAAGTATAACAATCACAGGCTAAATCCAATACTTTTGTAGCATGGCGATGTTCGGCATTCCTTATTTTAATCACACCAGTCGAAGTGAATAAATGCCCATTTCTAGCGTTACGTGTTGGCATCACACAATCAAACAGGTCAACACCCTCTAATACAGCTTTGACAATATCGGCAGGCTTCCCTACTCCCATCAGGTAGCGAGGCTTATGTGATGGCAGTTTATTTGTTACGGCTTCTAAAATGCGCTGGCGATCCTCTTGCGGCTCACCAACGGATAAGCCCCCTATCGCATAACCATCAAAGCCAACCTCTCGCAAATGGCTTGCTGACTCCTGTCGTAACTCGGTGTACATACCACCTTGCACAATGCCAAATAAAGCATTTGGATTATCGCCATGGGCTTCCTTACTCCTTTTAGCCCAACGCATAGACAACCGCATAGAGGACTCTGCTTCTTGAAAAGTGGCAGGATAAGGCGTGCATTCATCGAATACCATGACAATATCTGAGTTTAAATCTCTCTGTACTTGCATAGATGTTTCTGGGTCTAAAAAAACTTCGCTACCATCGACGGGTGATTTAAACCTAACGCCACTTTCAGTAATTTTTCTCATTTTTCCCAAGCTGAACACTTGAAAACCGCCAGAATCAGTTAAAATCGGCTTATCCCAACTCATGAACTGATGCAAGCCACCAAAGCGCTTCACAACCTCTGTACCTGGACGAAGCATTAAGTGAAAGGTATTGGCGAGTATGACATCTGCACCAATCTCATGAATATCTTTTGGCAACATGGCCTTTACCGTTCCATAGGTACCGACAGGCATAAATGCCGGCGTTTGTATTGTTCCTCTGGTTGTGGTCAAGCAACCTCTACGGGCACACCCATCCGTGGCACTGATTTCAAACTTCAAAAGGGTCTCCTGTTGGATACAAATTAAACCATACTAGGCCA
>JAYPYM010000117.1:0-13611 GCA_038135915.1 Gammaproteobacteria bacterium | reverse complement strand
GACGCTATGTTTGTCATTAAACTGAGTGCGTACCATTTTTACCACTGTACTAATTAACTCATGAAGATCGAATGCTATGGTTTCCAGTTGTTTTTGATTGGCTTCAATTTTAGAAAAATCTAGAATGTCATTGATTAGGCCTAATAATAGGTCACTACTTTGAGAGATGGTTCCCATATAGTCGATTTGAATATCATTGAGATCGGTTTTCGCTAATAGATCTGAGAAACCAATGATTGCGTTGAGTGGTGTGCGTATTTCATGTGACATGTTGGCAAGAAATTCGCTCTTTGTTTGGCTTGCCCGTTCTAATTCCACATTCACACGTAATAGTTCAAGGCTATGTTTTTCTAATTCTTTTCGGTGATGCTCTTTCTCTGAAATATCTCTTAGAAAACCAATATAGACTGACTCACCATTCAATTGAGATTGGGTTAAAGAAATCTCATTAGGAAATCGGGTGCCATCCTGTTTTTTAGAAATGAGTTGATGTATGCCTTGTTCTGATAGCTTGTCAAGATATGCTGTAGATAATGTTGTTTCGGCTAGTTGGTTTGTTTCTAAAATAGCGCTAATGGGCTGACCACATAGTGCTTGCCTCGAGTACCCAAACAGCCCTACAGCGCTTTCATTACAATCTAGAATCTGCAAGTCACTTTTCCTAATAATGAGAATGCCGTCACGTGCACTTCGCACGATTTCTTCGGCTCTTTTGGTGGCAATTTCTAGCGCAGACATCACCTTGTTATAATGCGATGCGATTTGACCCACTTCAGTGTAGGGCTCTACATGCAGTCTGGTTGAAAAGTCTTGTGTTTCGGCCTGTTGTTCCATCACTTGAAACATGTCAATCAGCTCTGTGGTTGCCTTGTGCTCAGAAATATTTAATCCCATGCGTTCTTGTTCTTCACTGACTCTTAAAGGGTAGTAACAGCCAATTACTTTTAACGCCAAGTAACTGATGCTGAAGGACATGAGTCCGCAAACTAGGATTCCCAACAGTTGAATAAAGAATTGGTCCTGGCGATTTAGCTCTGTTCCTAACAGGTTTAAGTCGCCAAATAAAGCCACTGCCAGTGTGCCCCATGCGCCGGCTGCCATATGCACAGGAACAGATCCTACGGCATCATCAATGCGGAAAAACTCTAGTACGCGTTCGCAAATTAGCATGACAATCGCACCAATGACGCCAATGATGAATGCATCCACTGTCGATACGACATTGCAAGCCGCTGTGATGGAAACCAGGCCAGCGAGTAATCCGTTGATTGGAAGCGTGACTACCGGTATACCTTTTAGCAACCAGCCAACACACAAAGCGGTTAAGAGCCCGGCGCAGCCGGCAATCAGTGTATTTGCAATAATCCCTGGTATGTCTTGGTTGAGCCCCAAAGTACTGCCGCCATTAAAGCCAATCCAACCAATTCCAAGAAACAAGGTGCCCATAATGGCAACCGGAATATTGGAACCAGGAATACTTCGTACTAGCCCATCCTCAGTGAACCGGCCTGTCCTAGGACCAATGACCAGCAATACTGCCAAGGCCACCCAACCCCCTACGCCATGCACTACTGTGGCACCTGCGAAATCAACAAATCCCCAGCTAGCTAACCACCCAAGCCCGGTCTCAGCTGAGCCCCCCCATGCCCAATGGCCAAAGAATGGATAGATGAGTCCTGAAACGATCGCAGTGACAATGATGTAAGAACCAAACTTAAGCCGTTCGGCAACAGCCCCAGAAACAATCGTAGCGGCGGTTGCAACAAACATGGCTTGAAAAAGGAAAAAAGTACTTTGCCAATAATCAGCTTTGCTGAAGTCGACAAAAAAACCTGAAGTACCGATCCAACCGTCATAACTTGTGCCGAACATCATGGCAAATCCAATCATCCAGTAGAGGATAAAAGCGATGCCAAAATCGGTGATGTTTTTAATTGCTACATTGATTGAATTCTTGGCTCGAGTTAAGCCAGTTTCTAGGCAAAGAAACCCTACCTGCATCAGTAACACTAAGGCGCTGGCAGCAAGCACCCATTGCATGTCTCCTAGTGTTTTCATATATCCTTTACTGCTCTACTTAACTCGAGTTATTTGACTCACTCACCGTGTCTTGAAATGTGGTTGAGTTTTTTGATTTTGTTTAATGTGATACCAATCACTGTGACACTCAAGAGTGTGATGAATATCATGTAAACGGCAGTACTAGCAATGCCGCTTTTTTTAACTATATCTTTCGTGTTCACTGGTAGAATGACTTCCAGTACTCCTCTCACATCGCCCACTTCCCAACCGGACTTCGGAGTTTTAGGGTGTGTATTATGACAGTCGATACAGCTTTCCCTCATACGATCTGCGGTTGCATAGCGAAGCACGGTCTTTCCCTCGTAGGTTGTAAAGCGGTAGAAGGGTGTTTCTGGTTGATTAATTAGTTGTTGCCAAGCCGCACTTTCAAAGTTGCCTGGTTCGAGACGGTTCACTTGGTGTGGAAAAGGATACTTGCTATAAAGCAATACTTGAGAATCACTCGTTGTATTTTTTCCCAAGCTTTCGCCCAGTGCTTTAGTCAGGGTTGCAGGAAGTGGAATGGTTTTTTTATGGTGCATGTAGTCATGAGAGACATTTATGCCTTCATTGCGTACCCGCTCAACCACTTCGCTAGTATATAGTGTACGAAAAGCCCTGAGCGCATCTGTATAATGCTCGGCATGGCTAAGTGTCGCTTGCTCAGCTAATCTTTTAGCTAGATTGGTCATGTGGAAAACTACGATGCTGACACCTGAAAACAAAAGAATGGAGACAATGATTAAAGCGTGTTTTTCGATTAAAGATGTCTTTGGCAGGTCCATGGCATTTTCTTTCTATATAAAACTAAAAGAGCCAGCAATTTTAGATGCATGTAATCATTCCTATCATTATTATAGGAGTACCTGATTCATTTTGTTAGAGCTGCTGTTAGTTGCCAAAATAGCTGGTTTAGCAAATAAAGGTAAGAAATTAGTACTGGTCTTGTAGGTGTTGATCTTGATGATTAACCTGCTTTAGTTCTAATACCGCCATAAAAATATAGCATGCAGTAGAAACAGACAGAATAATGATCAGTGCAGTGGTGGTTCTTTGTAGCAGCGTTCTTAGCATAATTGTACGTGCCAGTTGTGAATGATGAGTCAAAAACTAAACTCATTCTATTTTAATGAGATGAATCAATCTGTACGATTAAAACAGCAAATTGAAAAATTCTATTTCAATTGTTGACCTTCAAGGTCACTTAGGTATCGATATGTTGCTGACTGAGACCTAATTTTTCGTTTGTTACCTCGCTTTATATATCTATTTTGCTGCTGTTGATCGATGAGCCTTGATTTCACCGTATCCTTGAGCTGTAAGTCTAAGATATCAATAATTAGCTTTGCCAATTTTTTATCGTAAATAGGGCAACCAACCTCTATTCGTGAGTCCATGTTGCGCGTCATCCAATCTGCCGAAGTGATGAATACCTTGGGTTTTCCTTTATTTTTGAATACCATAACACGGGCATGCTCTAGAAACCGATCCACAATACTAACAATAAAGATATTTTCACTCAAACCTTTAATACCGGGCGTTAAACTACACATGCCGCGAACGATGGCGCGAATCAGAACACCAGACTGGCTTGCACGGTAAAGTAATTTGATCAGCAGTGGGTCAACGAGGTTATTTATTTTTAAAGTGATTTCTGCCGACTTACCCTGCTTAGCAGCCTTTATTTCCTCTTCGACTAAGGCGGTGATTTTTTCTCTGGCATTAATGGGTGAAACTTGCAAGTGATCAAATCTTATCTGAGAGTAGGGGTACTGAATAAGATCGAAGACACTCAAGGCTTCACGCGCGATGCCCTCTTGGCGAGTGAAGAAGCTAAAGTCGGTGTAAATTTCAGCAGTGGTTTCGTTGAAGTTACCGGTGCCGATATGTGCATATAGCACCTGCTGACCCTTTTCTTCCCGTGTGACCACGCAAAGCTTACTGTGAATTTTTAGACTGGCGATACCTAAAATGACTTTAATACCAGCGTCAGTCATTTTCTTCGACCAATTAATGTTAGCCTGCTCGTCGAATCTGGCCTTAAGCTCTACCACTACAGTGACTTTTTTACCATTCGCTACGGCATCTATCAGTGAGTTAATGATTCTTGAGCGAGATGCTATTCGATAAACGTTTAGACGAATATGTTTTACTTTAGGATCGAATGCAGCTTGGCGAATAAATTCAGTGAAGTGAGAGAAGCGGTGGTAAGGGTAATAAAGCAAGATATCCTGGTGGGTGATTGCGTCAAATGTGGTATCAAATGCGGCAAAGGCGCTAGCATGGATCGGCTGTAAGGGAGGATTTTCCAGATAACTTCTGCCGATATTTGGAAATCGAATAAAGTCTTTAAAGTTTCGATAAGGGCCGCCTGCTATCACGCTGTCATAGGAAGAAAAATTGAGTCGCTTTGTGAGCGCTTTAAGCATGTCTTCAGGCATGTGTGAATCATATAAACAGCGAACGGGTTCAGCTACTAATCGTTGTTTCATGCTATCCGACATTTTTTCAACATAACTTTCATCAATCTCATTATTAATTGAATATTCAGCGTCCCTAGTCATTTTGAATGAGTAGGTTTCAATCTTATTAAATGAAACAAAGCCTTTAAAAATATCTTTGATGTGCAAACGAATGATATCGTCTAATAAGATAATGTATTTGTTTTTCTTGCTCTTTTCCGGAGGTATAACGACAAAGCGAGATATGGCTTGCGAAGGCATCTCAACGATAGCGTATAATGGCGACTTGGGCGGCCTATGAATTCGGACGAAAAAGTAAGTAGCGGTATCATTTAGGCGTTTGATGAGGTCTACTTTTTGGTCGAGCATGATAGGCGTGATGTGGCAAATCACATGGTCTCTAAAATATTCTTTAATCCAATCTGCTTGGTATTGGTTGATATTTTCACCGTTGATAAGAAAAATATGGTATCGAGCAAGTTCTTTCACCAGTTGCTGGTAAATTTTATGAAAACGTTTGGTGAGTTGTAGTACCTTGGCGTGTATATCTTCCATCAGCTGCTCTGTCAAAGCAACATTGTCATGGTCGTTTTCGGCTAAGTAGATATAGATAAGCCGTTTGACATCAGCGACTCTGACCCTGTAGAACTCATCCATATTATTAGAATAGATACCGAGAAAACGTAGTCTTTCCACGACTGGGTTGGTTGGGTCAGCGGCCTCCTGTAATACGCGCTCGTTAAATGAGAGCCAGCTGAGTTCTTTTGGAAAGCAGTTCGCTTTTTTTAAGTTCATGAAAAGCTTTTTCGTTATCTATGATTGTGTGTCTGATAAATAATCCATATATCTATTCAGTGCTACTGAATAGATATAAACTCTACCAAAGCCAATTCTAAGAAATCAACCATAATTTCAATTTGTAGTTAGCCTAATCTGGAGGTTTGCCTGTGCGGGTACAAATAAAGCGTCCGATTAAGTACCATTGGAAGCGCTTCGATCAGTTAACTCAGTTCGAAGTTTATGACATGCTGCGTTTGCGCCAATCGGTATTTATGATGGAACAGTCTAGTTTATACGAAGATATTGACGGCAAAGATAATGTGGCTCACCATTTGTTTGCCTACAATGCAGACAATATCGTCGTTGGATACCTAAGACTTTTTATTCTGGAGGCTAACCAAGAAGCTTCTTTTGGTCGTCTCTTGGTACCGTTAAACTACAGAAAGCAAGGTATCGGGGCTGAGTTAGTATCACGTGCTATTCAAAGGTGTTTTGAGAATACAGGCGTTGATCGTTTAGTCATCGCTGCGCAAGCTTATTTAGAAGGCTTTTACAGGAAAAAAGGTTTTACGCCGGTTGGAGATGTTTATGATGACGCAGGTGTCCAGCATCAAAATATGGTGTTGCAAAAAGGACTTGATTGAAGTGAGTCAAGACTTCATGATGATTGGATAGACCAATAGCCTAAATTTACAAGGTCTGATATCAGGGCTATCAAAGCCTTGTATTTCGGCTCAGTGATGTTGAAGCTAGGTTTACTACTTGGCCAAGCTTTCGCTGACAAAAATGCGATTGCTTCTTGTTTTAAACTCATGGGTAGTTGGTATGCTGTGCCACAAATGTAAAACCTAAAGTGGTCAGTTGAGTCCAATGTTTGTTCAAAGTACACTGCTTGAGACCAAGGTTCTCGTATCAGTCGTGCGCCGTTTGATAGCTGTTTTGTTAGGATTTTTTCTGAGCAGCTTTCAATGGTTTCTGCTTCTTCCTCCGGTATATGAACAGAGTGATGACCACTTGCGAATTCGCCAAACCAGTCTTCAAGCACAGCCGTTTGTAGGGTTTCTTCCATTAGCGCTCGGATATGGTTGATTGCATTTCGGTCAATTTGATGAGCGTTTGAATTGGGAGTTAGTTTAGGATCTCGATAGCGTTTATTAAAAAAGCCTCGTTCCAGCGCATAATCGGCGAATGATAAGAGTAGCTCCTGTTGGTTGGGTGCTCTAAAGCCAATCGAATAGTTCAGGCAATCTTCGAGGGCGATGCCGTTATGTGGAAACTTAGGTGGAATGTAGATCATGTCTCCTGGTGTTAACACTTGATCAATAATGGGGGAAAACTCACTGATTTGTGTGAGTTCTGGGTGAGGGTGGCATATATTGTACTCACCAATAGGCCCGATTTGCCACCTTCGTCGTCCTTTACCCTGAATAATGAAGACGTCATATTCATCGAGGTGTGGCCCAACACCCCCATTTTGGTTAGAAAAACTAACCATGACATCGTCTTTCCGCCATATGGGTAAAAAGTTAAATGCATCGAATAGCTGCTCAACCGCTGGAATATGGAAGTTGACGCCTTTAACAAGTAGGCTCCACTGGCCTTGACAGAGTTGGGCGAAGCTGTCGAAAGGTCCAAAGTCAACCTGCCATGTATCTTGTTGGCACGAGATAATTCGTGAGTCTATTTCTTCTTCTTGGGCGAGTCCAGCTAATTCATGTTCGTCTAAAGGGTCTTCAAATAATGTAAAAGCTTGTTTGAAAACGCCTGGTTTTTGCTGCCAGTATTCCTTTAAGAATAATTGAACGTTGAAGTTGTTCAGCTGATATTTATTCAAGATAAGTGCCTAAGAATTGGTTGTTAGGGCGTCAGAGACAGTTTGTTTTTAGAGTCAAAGCCTGTTTCTGATCAAAGATCTCGGATATTTAAACCTGAAAAGCGCTCGATATCAATGAATTAGTTTTTAGGCCTTGTTTAAGGTAAAAAGGCTGGCTTGAGATGTTGTAGTGATACTAAATGGTTACCTAGCGGTTCTGATTTGTGTGCGTATAAAATGTGCGCCTGCCTGATCATTTACCTATAATTTAGAATGAAGGAGCGTTTGATTAAAAGCAAAACGGAATGAACATGAGCGACGCGAAAGCTTGGAAAGATAAATATCAACGTGTACTAGAAGAACTAGAGCATTTGAAGTCAGACTGGGAAATAGAGCGAGGCGTATTGCAACGAGGTATCGCTAAAATGGCCATCGCAGCCCAAGGCTTTGATCAGCAGCTCGATGATATAGTAGTGGATTTAAGAAAGTACGCCCGCGGCAGTAAACCCAGCGATATGCAGGCGCTTGAAGGCACCATCCAGAATTTAGAGAAAGCACTCGAGTCCATTGATGAGCGACGGCTTGAGCGCCATACCCATATGATTCATTCGGTACAACAGTTAGTAGGTAACTTAAGGCCGCAAATACGTGATGAGAACAATCTTAAGAAAATCACAAATCTAGAAGCTCATATAGAACGGGCTGTTAAGCAATCGCTAGAGCCTGATATCACGCGATGGTTGAAGCTGTTAGCAAATATGCCTTTAAACTCTGCTGACTCCACTGAAAAAGAAAATAGTTCAACGAAGAACATACGAGCAAAACGAACTGAGAAGGAAACCAAAGACACTGCTGAAAAGGTGGTTGCTGTCAGTAGTTTGTCTGCTAAAAGCAAATTGCTTGGTAAGATCTTTGGTTCTCTTGGTGGTTCGGGAGGGGGCGAAGCCTCTAGTACAGCTCAATCAGATCAGGGTAACGAGCCAACGAAACACCAGGATCAAGAAATTGAAGTGCGTTTAAGGGCGGAAATTGAGGAAACACGACATGCATTAAAGTCTTTTTTAATGGTATTAGAGCCGACAGGAGAAGTCGGTACAATGGTTTCAGAGCTAGAAGAAAAGCTGAGTAGTGAGATTAATCTTCAAGAAATACCAGAGATTATTTCAAGTTTAAGTGATATTACGCTTTCAGTTAACCGATCAATGGGCGAAGAGTTTAGTGAGTTCTTGTTACACATAGAGAAAAGTTTAGATGGTATTGGAAAAGCACTTGGCTGTACTCAAGATTCACGCTCAAGCACGGGTAGCAAAAGCCTACAGGTTGATGCCGATATCCGTAAACAGATGGAAGATCTATCAAAAAACGTGGAACAAGCTTCAGAGCTTGCGCCACTTAAGAAAGCAGTAAAGTCTAACATTCGAACTATTTTTCATCAGCTTGATGAGTTTAAAAGGCTGAATCAGATTCAGGATCAAAGCTTAGCGACCCAATTGAAGGAGCTAGTGGATAAAGTTGCGAGAATGGAGAATGAATCAGAAAAAATAGAAGAGCAATTAACCCAACACTTGGAACGTAGCTACCTGGATCAGCTGACCCAAGTACCTAACCGAGCGGCATACGAAACACGTCTGGAAGATGAGTTTCAGCGCTGGAAACGTTATGGTCACCCACTTAGTCTGATGGTGTGTGATGTTGATTATTTCAAGAAAATAAATGACACCTATGGTCACTTGGCTGGCGACAAGGTGTTGAAAGTATTAGGTACCAATCTGGCGAAAAGTTTCCGAAAGACGGATTTTGTAGCCAGGTATGGTGGTGAAGAGTTTGTTATTTTGTTGCCAGAAACCACTATGGATGCTGCGATTGAAAAGGCTGAAGAAATAAGACGTATGGTTGCAGCATTAGCTTTTCACTTCAAGGACCAAGATGTAAACATTACCGCATCTTTAGGTGTTTCTGCTTTCAGCAAAGATGATGTACCTTCGCAGGTGTTTGAGCGTGCCGATCAGGCATTATATAAAGCCAAGGGTGCTGGCCGCAATCGTGTTGAGAGTAGTTAGTATCAACCTTGTAAAATAGCCCGAAATATGTCTTGTTGTATGTCTGTTAGCGTTAGTAGGCTATTTTTTTCTTTCTCTGCCAGAAAAGTTTCTTGAGAATCTATTTCGCGCAAACCATCTATGGTTAATATTAAAAATGGACTGGTAAAGGCTTCTGGCATGTCAAAAAGAATATTGTTTCCAAAATCTAATGCTGGTTTGTGAACTGCAACTAAATAGCCGGTGACTTCATCATTATGATCTCGAACGCTTGTTACCCTACCTGGTAGATGTTTGCTTTCCAAGACGGCCTTAGGTATAAACTCTGTAGTCAGAACATCTTGTTGGATTGGGTGTTTTTCTATCATTGTCCGAAATATGATGTCAGTTACATCGCGATACACCCGTTCCTGTTTTTTTCGTTCATTAGGCGATGTTCTAACAGTGTTTAAATAAGTATCTGCTGCTTTAAGCCAGGTAGCAAAATCGGAATCAGGTGATTTGGTATCGTGCTTGATAGCTTTAGATAATTCAGACTTCTTTATGCTGTTCGATTCAATTAAAGCACAAAAATTTTCTGGTTTTACTTCGCTTTTATCTGTTTTTTCCTTTACTGGTTTAGCGCTTGGCGTCGGGATGTTAGGGGCACCTTGAGTGCTTGGTTTATAAGATGGGTTGACAGGTGGCGGCATTGATTCTGTTTCGTATACGACTAGATTCGTTAAAATGCTGCTAATTTTTGTTAATACCTGTTCAAACTCCTCATAGGAGATCTGATGAGGATGTAGAAGCATTTGCCTGGCTCTCTTAATGGTGATACTCATGTCATCAGAGATGTTAATCTCCAGGTTAAAAAATATGGCGGCATCCAATTTTTTTATGACTGTCTCCAGCGCGTTAAATAAGGGTTTTCTATCAACGTTTTTCTTTCTGAAGTAGTTTACATCTAAAATATGGTTGTCTCCAACAGTAATAAAAGCATGACCGCTATTGATGTGCAGGGTGCTGTCTATACCAAATGCTTTTAATACAACCTGCATTAATCGGGCTTGCTGTCGACAGACGCCTTTTCTACTTAGAAAAGCGTGTAAAAGCGCTTCATCCTGATTGTCTAAGCGGTTATTCGTACTGGGTGTTTTATTGTAGTCCTCTGTGCTGTCGAATCCATTAAAGTATTGGAATACTGATTGGATAATGTTGTTCTGATCACTGGTATTCGAGATATTTAGGGTCATTGCTAACTGTTGTAACTCTATGGAAGACAATTGCTGATCTCCTTGTGTGGGGTCAGTAGTTTCCTCAAGTGAATGAATATTGAACAGGGTGTCTGGGTGCCAATGTATGATCTCACGGAGAAGGTTTGTTTCCTGCTTCGAGAGGTCAATCTCTTGGATTAACTCGCCCTCTATGATTGGATTCTCTGAGAACTTTTTAACTGTATAACCCAACTCGTGCCATACTTCGAAGATCAGCGGTTCTTTAGTTGTATTCATTAACGAATAGGAACCATCTTCCTCTTTAATTAGATCATCTTTCATGTTAAATGAAACCATCTTGCCTGTTTTTTCTGATCTTGCAAAGACATATGGGTGTTGAGTGCCTGGTTGTGTGCATAGAGAAATTTTGTTCATTGGCGAGACTGACACGCTTGTCAGTCCTTTGCATCGAGGCAAATCAGGATCAATGTTGCTAGCGTCCCAATGATCTGGCATTAAGCTTGTGGCAAATGTATCGTCCCATGTGTGTTGAGGGTCTGGCTCACTTGAGTCGAACGACATATCTTGCTTGCGAATAGAGTTTACGGTGAGTGACTGATGATTGAGGAGTTTTTCTGCTATTTGCATGAATTGTTCAATGGCATCTAGATTAAAACAACTGATCTCTGCTTGACTAAAATAATGCCCGTAAATACGGTGAACCCTATCATAGAGTTGTTTTTGATCTAATCCGAAGCGGTTCTCAGCTAGTGTGTCTGCTAAGCTGGTGAGTTGCCTGAGTGTTGGAATGGGGCAGCCTGCTTTTTGTTTGCAAAGTTGTATGCATCTATCATGGAAGTTTACTAATGATTTAGCAAAGTTTGACCTAATCTTTAGTCGTTCTTCTAACATTCGAACTTGGTCGGACCACTCCATTGGTGTTAATTCGTAGGAAGGTGCTATTTTGTTGAGGTCGTAACGGCCACCCATTGTGCTTGAATTGATGGTGCCAACAATCTTAATCCCACCATCTGCTTCAATCAGATTCATGGCCTCTTTCCAGGCTTTAGGCCCAAATAGATTAGCTTCAGAAACATGTAGAACCAATAATTTTTTTGGATTTTCTGCTCGTTGTTTTAACAACTCGTCAACTAAGGAGACATCATATCCTCCGGTAAAGTGATGAACATGAACGTCTCTATGTCGAATTGCTTTTAGCCTAAGTAAGAACTGGCTGGTGTAGCTGTCTTTTCCTGCGGCAGGTTCTCCTTCTATAAAGGTAATGGTGCTTTTATTATGATTGTTAGCGAAATCTTCTAAATGTTGATAAAGCCCTTTTGCTTGAGGTGTTTTTGCGAAATACTTTCCATTTTCGTAAGCGGACTTTAATGTTTCTTTTTCTGCAGTGTTTAATAAGAGAAAAGAATTTGATTGTTGAACTTGATCCAGAGTTGTACTAATTGAGGATAGTTTTAATGACTTGACGGAATATGACTCGCCTTTATACCTAACCGTTGGTTGTCCTGAGTCGTCTTCGTAAACTGCT
The DNA here is from genome assembly GCA_038135915.1 of Gammaproteobacteria bacterium. Taxonomy (GTDB): domain Bacteria; phylum Pseudomonadota; class Gammaproteobacteria; order Pseudomonadales; family UBA6940; genus JAYPYM01. Next base: position 1,714 of record JAYPYM010000117.1, on the reverse strand, counting down.
GCCATCAAAGATGAGCTGCCCCAGTTATTGATTAGGATATGAGCATTTTTAAATATATCTTTAATCGAAACGTCTGGGCTTGTTTCTCTAGCTTTTGAAATGTAGAAATCCAGCAGGTCTTCAATATTAGTTGCGAAACCATTCAGCACCCAGGCATGTTCGTTTTCAGTTGTTACCGGAAGACTCGTTGCTACTTCGCCATCCGCGATGGGGAAATTGGATGGTAGGTAAAGCTCACCTTGATGTCCATTGTTTTTATGGTGTAGGAACTCCTCTTGGCTAGAGCATAACACAGCAGCCTGTTTACCAGCTTCTGAATCGAGATTGGGTTCGTTATAAAACCAGTTGTTAAATTTGCTTTTGAGTAAACGAGTAGCATCCGATAGTGTGCTTTCAATGACTTCTTCGTTGTTAAGATGATCGGTTTGATCGGTGGCTAGCTTTTCTTCAGTACTTTTTGCTTCCGGTTTACCGTTAATTGACATTGATTTTAAGTCTGTATGATATGCCACTCTGCTCATTGCATCATCAGAAAGATTGTTTGATCCTACAATAATAATTCGACAAGGCAATTTTCGTTTTATACCATCAATACACCAATGACCAGTTTCGAGTAGTTCATTGAGTGTAGAGCGATAATGCTCAAAATCCTGCTCAGTTAAATACAATATTGCATCTTCGTTCTTTGATTGGCATAAAAGATTAAATCTTTTTTGAGTTAACAAGCTTTGAATATCAAAGGTTTCAACTTCTTGGAGTGTGAGCCAGGCTTTCATTTCCTGGATGTACCGCTGAGGATCATTGACGCGAACGAAGGTTCGTTGGTCTGGGTATATTAGTTTTGAGAGAGTACCTTTTTGAATATCCAGTTTTATGTCGGGTGTTAATTCACATGATAAGAGTGCTCGTTTTGAATCATCTATTCGCTCATCCTTACTGTCGTCGTGAACCGATTCTAGTAATAGTTGTTTTATGTCGCGGTTGTTTTCGTTGTTTGCAGCTTGGTGAATAGTGAGAGCAAATTTTAATGCTAGGGGGTTCGGCAGATCCTCTAGTAAGCCGTAGATGTTATCATATATTATCTCATTAGGTATTTCTTCAAGTGTTTCGGTTGCATGTAAGAGTTTAAGAATACCTTCTTCATCTACCCCTAATATGTCGTTAATACATGATGCATGAAATACGTCATATGTCTTATAGCGGTCAGCATAACCTAAACGGGTTTTGAAGTAGCTAGGTGCCAAGTCATGCAAGTATGTTTTTTCATCAATTAAGCCTATAATCCTATCGTCAGCAACCGAGCTTAGAATAGATTCTGGAAAATATGCAAAGGACTCTTTTTCAAAGGTGTTTTCTAAGGCGTCACAAAGTCGTGCAAAAATAATTGCTGCTTCATCTGAACTGTCGATAGTGCTAGCTAACCGATCGAGTGCAGGGGATAATCCCTTTAGAAGCCCCATATTTGTTTCAACTAAACTTAGCAGTAAGTTTAAATTTTCTTGATGATCTAAAGATGTTTTTTCCCAGGTATCCCAGTATGAACCAATTAATCGCGCATATTCATAGCTAGATCTCTCGTCAGTGCCAGTACTTTTAAGCGCTACTGTTAGCATTTCACGATCGGAACGGATTGCTTCATCCTTTGTTCTTTCGCAAAGTTTGGGATATAGCTCTGGTTTGAATGACATTAAATGTAGTATCTCGTTCCTATGAG
>JAYPYM010000116.1:5291-13647 GCA_038135915.1 Gammaproteobacteria bacterium | reverse complement strand
GTCGTTACCCGATCAGAGTTCAGTGGTAGGTGAACCATTCCATGGCGAACAGAAATTTTCATCAATCGAGTTTGTCCCTTTGATTTCTTACGGCTGCAAACATTTTATGGGCCCTTTCTATGTTGTAGGTGGATTAAACGACTCAACAAAAGCCGATCGATTAATTATTTGACCGGCAAGGGTACTGAAACGGGAGCATCCGTAGGAGCAAGTACTAGAAAATCTTTATCATTTTTCGTTCTAAGCTTTGCAAGACGTATTAATGCTCCGAATATTGCTCCTGAACTCCTGTTGTGCCCGCGGTTAATATAAGCGAATGAAACTGTGTTACGCGGACCTCCTTGCACTGACCGAAAAAATGGGTATTCATCACAATCTAAACTCGTTCTCATTGCTGGAGTGATCGGCCCAAACAACCCAGTGACACATTTTCCTCTTTGAAAATTAGTCCTTCGCCTGCTTTTATAGGTTAAAACAAACCCCCTTTTATACTTCATCTGATACCGTCTTATGTGTTCGGCAGCTTCAAAATTATCGTGCCCAACAATGAGAGTTGGCACTTTTAATCCACATTTGTCTGGTTTTCTAAGACATTCTCGAACCAATTTTCTTGCATGTTTAAGCGCATTTTGACCTTGCTTTTTTATAAACGCTGTAACAGCTCTCTGCAAAAAGTGGCGCGCTAATACCTGACCTTGGGCTACGAGCAATCCTTGCACATTAGTCGCTGCACTGATTTGACCAAGTGTATAATGGCCCGTAGGATCAATATTGTTCACCGAATCTGAATGCGTATATACATACTTATGCAAAGTAACAGGATCATGATCACGCCCCATCCAAGTATCTTGTTGTGTAAACCGAGCCGAGCCTGGGTCATAATACCGAGCCCTCAGATAATACTGATCCAAATCAGCATCAAACTGTTCGCCAGTAAACAGATATGTGTTCTCGGTGGCTCCTTCGCTGTTCAGCACAGCTCCAAAAGCTTCATAATCATAGCGATCAGTAATCGCGCCTGCTGCATCACTCAATCCACGTGTACTACCCAAACCATCGTAAAGGTAAAACGAGGTTGCACCGACACGGTTTTGACTGATGAGGTCATCGCCATAGGTATATTGCACATAATTCGCATCGTTACTGGCTTCAACTAATACCTGTGCATAATCACGATTACTATCGACGATAAAATCCGTGGTATCACCCAATTCTGTTTTACGAATGCGAATTCCGTTGGCGTCATACTCATAAGTGGTTGTGTTGGTAATACCAGCTGTGGTGACTTCAGCTTGCACCATTCGATTCTGATCGGTATACATGTACTCTGTTAGATCAGAGTCTAGGGTTTCAGTCAAGGTGTTACCGTTCGCATCATAGGTGTATCTGGTACCGCCTTGTTGTAGGAGTCGGTCATTGTTATCGTAGGTATAGGCGGTGTGTACACCATTAATGATGCTGTAGGTTCGGTTACCTACTCTGTCGTAAGTGTATTCGGACTGATGATTCCCGTTCACAGCATCTGTGATGCTCTCTCTCACTAAACGGTAGAGAAGATCGTATTCGTAAACACTGTTACGGCCACTGGCTTCTTGAATACCTGTACGTCGACCTGTGGGATGCAGGGTGTAATCGTAACTCACTAAAACGTTATCAGCTGCATCAAGGGTTTCTAGCCTTGTTAGTCGGTTTAATCCATCATAGGTGTAGCTGGTGGCATTGCCATTTGGATAGGTCACGCTGGCTCGATTACCCACTGCATCATAGGTGTAACTGGTGGTGCCACTGGTATCGATTATGGTTGCTAATCTGTTCAGGTCATCGTAGGTGTAGTCTGTTACATAGGTTTCTGCGTTGGCAGTCACACTCACTTGTAACCGGTTCCCCGCAGAATCATACTGATAGGCCAACACCGATCCATCAGGTCGTGTTTCTTGAGTTAGGCGATCTCGGTCGTCATAGATATAGGTAGTGGTACCGAATTGGTTCTCAGCGGTTTCGACTAAACCATTGTCGAAATAAGTGAAGGCTTCAAAGCTACCATCCTCATAATCCGTACGTAACAAACGATCATTGTCATCATCATAAGTATGAATGTTAGTGGCCCCGTTGAAATCCGTATGCGTGATGACACTGCCCACTGCGTTATAGGTGAAGCTTTCCGATTGGCCTTCCGGCAAAGTACGACTCAGTACACGCCCCAACGCATCATAGGTCCAGCTGGTGGTTCGCCCTTCTGCGTCTGTTTGTGTCAGCTTGTTACCTACTTCATCATAGGTGAAAGTTGTGGCATTTCCCTCAGCATCCGTTACCTGGGTTAAGCGCCCCAGGCCATCGTAGACGTATTGGGTTACTACACCCGCTTGATCGGTTTGAGATGTTCTGCGTGATAATGCATCAAAACCTTCTCCCTGGTTGGTGCTATCTACAAAGCGAGTTAAGATACGTTGATCCAAGTCATTATATTCATATTCTGTGCGATGATTATTGGCATCTACTTCTGCAACTAAGTTACCAACGGCATCGTATTCAAAACGATGTTCGTTGCCCAAGGCATCACGGGTGAGTATCCGCTGTCCTGCTGCGTCGTATTCATATTCCATACGATTCTGATTAGCATCGATGACGGCGATCATTCGACCTGCACCATCGTATTCATTTCGCACCTGCGTATTATCTGGGTAGGTGGTACGAACTAAGCGATTCAGTGAATCGTATTCGTGTAGAGTGGTACGACCTAAGCGATCCGTTTCTTCAAGCAGATTACCTTCAGCATCATAGACCTTATTGGTGTTGGTACCATCTGGATAACGCGTTTGGGTTTGTCGACCGTAAACGTCATAATCCATCTCTGTGCGACGACCCAAAGCATCTATAGTAGCCACCTCATTGCCCACAGCATCGTACTCACTTTGAGATAGGTTACCCAAGGCATCCGTAGTGCGGATCAAACGATTGTTGTCATCGTACTCATAATGCGTGGTTTCGGTTACTTGAGTACCATTGACCATTCGAGTACGACTTTCAGACAGCATGTTGTCGTTATCATCGTAGGTGTAACGGGTGATGTTGCCTTCTGGGTCTTCTTCTGTTTCTTTGTTGTGGCTATCCCCACCATCGGCATAGGTATAGTTGGTGACGTTACCCTCTACATCCACAGTACGAATCATACGGCCAATACGATTGTAATTTTGATCAGCTTCATTACCGACAGGATCGGTTATACCCAAGAGATTACCGTAGCGTTCATCAATATCGATGGTATACGCTCGATTCAAAGCATCGGTTACCGAGGTTTCTTGTCCACGGCGATTGTAGGTATAGGTGGTGGTATTGTTCAGTGGGTCTGTAGTGGTTAGAACATTGTTGTTGTCATCGTAGGTGTTTCTGGTGACTTCACCTAAGGGGTTAGTTTCTGTTAACTGATTGAAATCACCATCGAAGCTATAGGTCCAGGTATTGCCAGCTGCGTCGATACGCGTGGTGACATTGCCCTGATCATCGTAGAACAATTGCGTGGATCGACCCAATCGATCACGCACGATGGATTGTCGGCCTTCAATGTCATGATCAAAGTTTGTTTCATTACCATCTGCATCGATCTGGGACACCATGCGCCCATTGTCATCGTAGACATTCCGCACGATACGGCGATCTAGCGGATCAAAGATATCTTCTAGGTAATGATTCTCAATATAGGTGTAGCGGGTTCGATTACCTTCTGGATCGGTGGAGGCAACTAACTCACCAGCAACGTTATATTCATAACGAGTAACTAGACCTTTTGGATCTGTTACGGAAGTTATACGATCCTGCGCATCGCGTTGATAGGTCACGTCACGGTTTAAAGAATGGTTAATGCCATCTTCGGTGAAATTCACCGAGTTACCGTTCAGGTCAACAATACGTTCCAAACCATCGATTTGATGAATATCGTAGACCATGCCGTTTTTTGCGGTGTAGCGATAAGTGACGACATTAGCGGCCTCGGACTGCTCTATTGATGCTAATAGTTTTCCGTTGGTTTGGTTATCTAAATGAAATCCATTCACACCGCCGTATATTTCTAACGTACCGTCCGTATCTTCTTCGGGGTCAAACAGGAGTTCAACGACCAGCCCACCCGTAAAATAACAGTTTGGGTAATTTAAACTGGTATTACCATAATTGACAGGGCGTAAACGAACATCAAAGAACTCCACTTTACCGGTTGGTAAGGTCACAGACACACGCTTGTTATTGGTGGAATCATAACAAAGTGCGGGGAATGGGTAAGGCGGTGTATTGGGTCCATCAAAATCAAAGAGGGTTCTCGGTTGCTGTCGGATTGTCCAACCAATAGTGGGTTCTATGGTCTCTTCAACCCGAACATCGGTTTCGGCCAAGCGCCAACCATACCCAAAGTCCCCTATTTCGTTCCGCCGACGGCTATCGTAGTTACGACTCACCGAAAGCGGTAAACCAGCCATTTCAAGATCAACATCAGTTAAAGTAATGCTGAATTCTCCGAGTTTCATACCTCCAGAAAGGATGACTGGATAAGTTTTACGATAAAAGAAGCCACCTGCTTCGTCGGCTTGCAACACCAGCTCATACATGCCATTGGCAAGCAAGGTGGGATCAAACTCAGCCACATCCTGATTATCAATCACAGTATCACCCGTGGCCATCAGCGTTTCTGCTTCACTGCCTTTTTTACGGTAGTAAAGCGACCAGCCAATTAGGGTATCGTCATACACAGAGGCATTCACGGTTAGCGGTGCTGTGATTTCTTGGCCCACTTCAACGTTATTTAAATCAAAGACAGGGTCAACACCATCTCGTACAACTGAAAGATCAAAGGTATAGGTATCGCTGAGTAATTCGTTGGAGGCTGTCACCGTCACCTGGTAATCCCCAAGCTCATCACTTAGAGGTGCCCATTGAATTAAACCATTCTCATCAATGGTTGCCCCTGCGGGTAAACCACTAATTTCATATTCAAGATTATGATTACTGGTGGCAGTAACTTGATATTCAAAATCGAGTGTTGGGAAAATTTCCGCAGGAGGTGGTGTCACTTTATTAATGTCGACGCCATAACCTAACTGCTCGGCTTGGCCTGGTGTCACTACTTGTAGCGTAAAGCTGTGCTCTGTAATCAGAAGACCATCTGTTATGGTGACGGTGAAGTTAGGGCTTCGGCTGCCTCCGCTTGGTACATTGAAGGTAACGAGGCCTGTATCTCGATTCACGCGCGCCCAAGTGTAACTCCCGTCAATATCCGAGAAGGTTATGCGGTCACCAGCATCTGGGTCATAGGCTTCAATATCATAAGCAAAAGCCTGCCCTTCTAGCGCATATATTGGTGGGACACTGGTTACGATGGGTGCTTGGTTTGGTGTTAAGGACACCACCTCAATGCTGACTTCTTGCAGGGCACCTGTGTTGTTAGAATCTTCAATGACAATCTCAAAATTCACTTGACCTACATTTAAGTGTCCAGGAATCCAAGTAATCAAACCAGAGTCGGAAATACTCATGCTATCAGGGGCATTTTCTAACGTGTAGGTCAATGCATCTCCATCAGGGTCCGCTGCATCGACTTGATGGCTGTAGGCTTGATTCACAATAGCGTTGGTCGGCGCTTGATTGTTGATTATGGGTGGTTGGTTTCCGTTGATGACATCCCAGAAAGTGAATTCTTTGCGAATCGGTCCACTGGTACCATCATAGAGTTCGATGATGAAATTATGGCGGCCTCCACAACAACGCCTATTGTCAGGAATGGTTATTTCACCACTGTAAGGATCTTCGATAATAGGCCAAAAATCAGAACCTCGTGTGTCCAACCTGAAATAAACAGAATCCCCATTCGGATCGTCTGCCGCCAAGGTAAAGGTATTCTCAGCATTGCGATACCGATAAGGTAATTGCTTGGGCGAGGTAAAGACTGGTGCCTGGTTATTTTCTCTGGCATCAACATGTATCTCATCCCACTGAAATACTGTAAAACGCCCATCGTTGACACTTAAGCCGATGAAGTGCGGTTTGGTGGTGATAGGCTTCCACTTGAAAGTATTGCCTTCGAGAATTCCGGCGGCATGGGGCGCTTGTGCTGCAGTGCTAGTTGTAAACCCGTCTTCAGCATCGTAATGTTTGCTCACGCCATAGGTAATGGGTCGATTATTCCCACCGGTCGCAAGTATTTCATAAACCTGCGTTTCGCCTGCGGGAACATCGGTGGGTAATACACTTGTGAATACCGGCATCTCATAGTAGGGAGATGTCAACGCTATTGTGAAATTTTGGGTACTAGTATTATTTTCCGCATCGCTTACACGTATTTCAAATTCTACAAGATCACCTTGGGTTCCAGACGCATCCCATGTGAGCACGCCATCTTCTAACCTGGCACCAGAAGGCGCTTGAACAAGCTCAATGGCATCCACGTTCCCTACCACTTTCAAATCATATTGATAAAGCTCGCTAAGGCGTGTGATTGTTTTTGGTTTGGAAACAATGGATAGTGCGCCTGAGTTTTCTTGCCAATTGATCAGGACTTCTTGCTCAACACCATCTCGATACACGATAAATCGGTCTTCACCCATTTTGTTACCGGTGTAACAGTATTCAAAGTTACCATTCTCATCACTGATTAAATGCCCCTGGTCAGTATGTGGGCCAATCAACCAATAATCTATATTTAGGTGAGGAACACTGCCGTTTAATGTTGTTAATGCAGCATTTCCTGAGATACAGGCTTCATTACCGACAACATAAGCATTCGTTACCGTGGACAAATCAATCACATTAGCTTGTGGTTGCGCACGTAGATCCCTACCCACGGCATGGGCGTAGGAATCCCATACACCCAGCCCATATTGATAGAGGGTGAAGGGTTCGTCTGCAGACAAATGATGAGTGCCTGCTTCTATGCCCAACCTAACCCCCACCACATCAGATATTGGTGAGGTGATGACCTGAGCATTTGCCAAAGGTTGACCATCTAAACGTAACGTATCTAATGCGCTAGCTGCGATGAAAAGATGAATACTATGATGCCGAAAACCCCTTCCCGGTACGGTAAATCGATATTGTGTAAGCCCAGCACTTTGAGGAGTTAACAGCATCATGGCGGGGTCACCGTAAGGCTGTATCTCCGGCCAAGCATTTCTTCTATTAACATATTGATAGCGCAAGCTGGGGTGAAATTGCGCGATAAGAATTGGTTTATCTGAAGTAATCTTGGCCAAGGTATCTTCATTCGCGAATCGAGTACTCGGGAAATAGCCATATACTTGACCCGCATTCAACACAACCGACGTGGTTCTTGCAGGGTTTAAGCCGAAAGGCGCACTAATAGTGAGCTTTGTGTCGTCCTGGTGCGCAATGATACGCAAAAATGCATCAGCTTGCTGATATCTAAAGTTTGAGATGTAGAACGCATTGCCCCATTGAGAAATGGCCGGTGTGATCTCTGTCATTAAATCAGAAGCCGAACTATAGCTACCAACAAATACATTATCCGAGTAATTTTCACTCATCACCAAAAGAGGATTATCAGCGATGATTTCGCTACCCGAGAAGCTTTCCTGAGGAGTCACATTTTCCGGAAAAATTGAGAATGACTCTTGAGCACCCAATTGCAGTGGATAAGGACTATTTGGCGTGGCTAACACCGGAACAAGAGGACCTTGGGTATAATCATATCCTCGCGGTTCGTTGTGGAAGGGTACATGTGGATTGATAATAGCTGTGGTTTCATTTAAAGCAGCAATACCAGCAGTATCATCAATCGAACCTGTATTCCACGCAAGAGTTCGATAATGAGCGCCTAGGTTTCTCACCGGATAAATCACACTGGAGTCAGTTGAATCATCCACACCAGTTACATAATACACGGAGACTGGATAATCTGTTTGAATTCTAGCAACAGACCCATAGCCGTAATAAAGGTCTTGATCACGTTTAGCCTTATCTGATCTTACACGCAGGTTCTGCAACTGACCAAATTCTAGGGGTAAGGGGATATTCACACTCGAGTTCGCTGCTACTGAGAAAGAATGCTTTAGATCTAAGCCTTCAATGGTCATCGTTCCATGGACATCGTATTCTGATGTGATGAGAACTTCGGTGGTTGCACCCGACTCGAAAGGCTTAATAATAAAGTCACGACCCACATGGGTTCGGACAGATGGGTCATCACGTACCATCAGTCTTAACGTCTGTGTTACTGAGTCTATGCCATCGGATATTTCGATATCGATATCATGAAGACCTATATGAGGGTAATCGGGTACCCAGGACACTTGCCCTACATCATTGATACTCAAGCCTTCTAAGGGACTTGAAGTGATGCTATAGGTCAGTTGGT
>JAYPYM010000116.1:0-5281 GCA_038135915.1 Gammaproteobacteria bacterium | reverse complement strand
TCTGCATCCGTGGCTGGCACAGCATATTCAAAGAGTTGATTCACTGTGATTAACTCAGCTTGAAAGGGGACTACTTCAGGCGGCGTGTTTGGAGTTGAGAGTACGGTAAGGATAAAGGATTGTCGTATCTCCGAATCATCATCCCTAATAGCAATTGAAATTGGATGTTCACCCACGTTAGCCTCACCTGGTGACCAGGTTAAGATACCTCCATTTAACTGCATGCCATCTGGAGCAGTAATAAGTTCAAAACTGATTAAATCTCCGTCAGGATCTTCAACGGAAGGCTCGTAACGGTATTCATTGGGTTCGGTGACTTCACGCTCCGGGGAAGATAAGATATTGGGCGGTCGATTGGTATTTTGAACACTGATTTGAAATGTTTGGTCTGCTTGCAAGAGATTATCCGTTACGATCACGGTCACCGTCTGCTCGCCGCTCTGTTCAAAGTTTGGCGTCCAACCAATGAGACCCGTGATTGGATCAATGGTCATGCCTGTTGGTGCTATGGCTAAGCTAAAGGTTAAAGCATCACCATTGGCATCGGTGGCCTCGACCTGGTATTCATAGGGTTGGTTTTCTTGCCCTAAAGTGACAGGGCTCGAGGTGATCTCTGGTACTTGGTTAATCGCATAGGTAATATCGACGGCTGTACCAGGTAAAACTAATGCACCAGCTTCAGGGTTTTGTTCAAATACATGTGTTAACGCAACTTGGGGGCTAATGCCCGTGCTTTGGCTTCCTAAAATTAATTCATTGTTGATCAGCGTTTCTGATGCTTGAGTAAAAGGGGTATCAAATAAATTGGGAACACTGACTAGGCGTTGATCGACATTAATGACGACTGTATCTGGGACACTGTCTTGATTTCCATCGTTTACGACAAGTTCAACTCTGTAAGTGCCAGGCAATCTGGGTGTAAACGAGGCAACAGCGGTATTGGTGTTTAATAATGAGGCATTACTTCCTGTAGGCGCCTCAATAATGCGCCAGAAATAGGTAAGCGGGTCATTATCTAAATCAGATGATTGGCTGCCATCCAAATTGATGATTTCGTCAGTCGTTGTGGTTTGAGGGTCACCTGCTTCCGCAGTCGGCGCTTGATTAGGCTCAACACCACAGGTAATGGGTATTGGATTTGGGTTCAAGATTGCACAGTTAGATTGCGTACATTGGAGCGCACATGAACGCCCATCTAATACAGTGATAACACCATCTTTATCAAAGTCCCTCGGGTCGTCAGGACCAGAGGCTGGTTGGTTACCTGCCTCGAATATGCGCTGCAAATCGAGTTGATCGACATCACAGTCGAGGTCGATATCGCAATCAACTGGGTTGGCTATGATTTTTGGGCTAGCTAAGAAGAGAATGATTAAAAGCGTGTAAAGAAGGTAATCGTGAACAGGATGAGCTTTCGACAGCTGTTTACCGGTAAAAGTGCTACTCATTCAGTAACTCCATAAAGTGTAAGGATATCCAATGGATCGTTCTACTGAGGAAACAAATAGTTACTAATGCTTAGATGAATAGGCGAATATACTTTTTTTCTTTTGTATTTTCCAGCAAAAAACACACTGTGGTCAGACTATATATTCTTACGTATGCGGCAACCACATCATGTTGATCAAAAAATGAATACTTTTCATTTCATTTTCCTTTAAACGCTATTCAACGGCAGAACACTTCATGAAAAAATTTAATTTAAAAGGGGGATTGTGCAAAATGTAAATATGCTAATAGGTAAGGAACGAACTAATTTGCTGATTCATTGCTGATGTATCTCAACAACTGCTCCTTTAATGTTATAACCAACCGGCGAATAATCGGTTTGAGATGTTTGCGTGGAGATTACACCCTTCACCCAAACAGGGTTCCAACGATCAGATGCTGAGAAGGGTTCTTTTAAGGTGACATACACCATTTGATTTTCAGGAGGTGGCGGCACATGAATGCAAGCATCTTCAAAAGGCACTAGTATAAATTCATGTAATGTTTCTACTTCATGAATAAGCGGAAGAATATGCCCTAATGTCTTAACTTTCTTCTGATCTAAATTTGGAACAATGGGCGCTATTTTCTGCATTTGATCCAGATTCTTAGTCGAATCAAATTCATTAAAGCTCTCAACATTATCTGCAGGCGGTGTCCAGCCGAGAGGCATCAGATCATTCCAATTCAATGTTTGAAAGTCATCTGCAAAAGACTTTAACGAAAAAATGATCATGAATATGCTGATCAACTTCATTTTCGTATTCCTAGTTTTATTTAAAGTTTTATTGACATCCCATCGATTAGCGAACTTTTATAGGCTTGGTAACCTGGTATACAACCGATAACCAAACTAAACAACAGAATGCCAGCGATCAGTAACTGCTGTGACAACCCAAAACTAAACACCGGTATCGTTAAGCCAAACTGGTTAACTAATGGTTGCGCCACTACAGAACCAATAATAAAGAGTATAAACCCTAACACACAACCGATGGCAGCAAATAGGAATGACTCGCTAGCAAGCAACAAAAAAATTTGATGCGGCCTACAGCCAAGGGATCTTAAAATAGCTAATTCCCGGCGCCTTTCATTTAAACTGGTTAAAATGACTGTTAGTAAACCAATAAAACTGTTAAATATGACAAATAGCGCTATGACTAACGTCGCTTTTTCAACAACACCAACGATGCGCCATAACTCACTTAAGGCAATGCCGGGCAATATCGCTAGTAATGGTTCTTTTTGGTAGTGATTAATTGCTCTCTGAATACGAAAGGTGCTCAGTTTAGATGTTAAGCCAAGCATGAAGGCAGTAATTTGTTTGGGTTGCAAATCCATGGTGAGTGCTTCTTCCGCACTGATGCCATTCCTCGATCGAACACCACTTCTCCAATCGACATGCAAAGCTTCAATACCTTCTAGACTGACATGAATTGTTTTATCTACAGGTGTACCCGTTTTCTTAAGAATACCAACCAAACTAAAGGGCTTATCGTCATGCCGAGCGAAGTGAGTACTACTCATTCCGTGCGAAAGTGTTAGCTTATCACCTAATTGATAACCCAACTCTTTGGCAACATCAAAGCCTACTACCGCATCGTAAATATGTTCAAAAGGTCGACCATTAGAAAAAACCAGGCTTTGCTTTTTAGCATATTGATAATGGGAGAAATAATCTTGAGTGGTACCCATGACGCGAAACCCTCTATGAGAATCACCTAAAGAGATGGGAATGGCCCATTTTACAGATGGATGCGCTTTTATGTCGAGATAACTGTCCCAGCTGATGTTATTAGTCGCATTACCAATTCGAAACACTGAGTAGAGCAGCAGCTGAATCGACCCACTACGAGCACCGACGATCAAATCCGTACCAGAGATTGTCTGCATAAAGCTAGACTTAACTTCCTTTCGAAAGGTTTCGACTGTCAGCAAAAGTAAAACACTCATGCAAATACTCAAAATCGTCAGATAAGATGTAAAGCGCCGGTTTAGTATGCTCTTGATGGTTAACTTTAAAATTAAGGTTAGGTTCATCAAATATCCTTCTGGAACATTGCTTGATTGATTTCATTTAGATCTATGGTTCGGTCAAATAAAGATGCTAGTTGAGTATCGTGACTGACAAAAATCAAAGCCGCCTCTCTTTGGCTACACTCATCTAAAATGAGCTGCATAAAGTGAGCTTGGGCATCAGCATCCAGAGCTGAAGTGGGCTCATCTGCAATCACTAATTTCGGTGCACCAATCAGCGCTCTGGCTGCAGCGACTCGCTGTTGCTGTCCCACGCTTAACTCACTCACCTGCTTCGTTAATACCGTTTCATCGAAAAGTTGCAACTGCTTAAGCAGCCTGATGGCTTCGACTTTCAGGGATTCAGAGATTGCTAGTGCACGGCTTGCACGTAATGCAGAGAACTTGCAAGCTAGCGTAATATTGTCAATAACTGATAGGTAGGGAATCAAGTTAAAGAGCTGAAATATAAATCCGATATGATCTGCTCTGAATTGATCTCGTTGACTTTGCGTGAGATCCGTCATACGAGTATCTAAGATATCTATGCAACCTTCTCTGGGCAGGTTAATCCCGCCAATTAAGCTTAACAGAGTTGTTTTACCTGAACCGCTTTTACCTTTGATGAATACACGCTCTAAAGGACTAATGCTTAGTTTTTCTAGGTCGATTACATCCTGACCATTAGCCTTCCAAGAGAACTTAATATTAGAAAGGGACAAAAGATGTTTATCTTGAGTCATAGTAACACCTAAATCGAAATTATATCACATGGCAATTTTGATCATTAAACATATATCTCTATAACATCTACGAGCGATAAATCAAGTCAGTAGTAATACCGCAAGCTCAAATAAAGACTATGTTTCACAACACCAAACTCTGAGCCTAGCTGTATCGGTTCATCCGCACTAAAGTACGGACGATCTCCTGCGCTTAAATAAACACCCAGGTCAGAATAAAGATTATCGCTCCAACTATGCTGTATGGCCAAGGTATAAAATATCGATTGATCAGAAAGGTTATAGAAAGCCGTTTCGGTTAAGCTTGTTAAAGGTGTCATCATCCAAGATATAGCAGCCACAAGATAGTGCTGGCCGAGCAAAAATACGCCCGCTCTCTGATGAGACGGACGTTGCATCAAAGCCAAGTAGTGTTCAGGGTCTCGCTCACCCGCTCCATTATAATGATACTCAACTAAGCCAGTCAGTCTTTCATTGAAAGCATAATCGGTTCCAACAGATGTTCTGGTATAATTCGCTTGCTCATCAAGCTGCCATTTCATATAAGCAGTTTCTAACCAAAAACCAAAGTCTCCAAATGCTCGCTCAACACCTAAACCGATCAAGCGTGCATTATCTAACACAATTAATGTCCCCTCGAGGTCATTTCCAGATATGGAAGTTTTTCCTCGGAAAAATATCCCGCTGTTTTCTGCGTCAGCATCCCTCCCGATAACAGCTCCCATATCAAGCATAGATAGTTGACCCAACTCCATTTGATACCTAATCGCATCGATTCCAATCCGGTATTCCTGATCGATCACCTGTATATCGTAAGGAATAAATATATCGGTCGGGCTGAAAAATCTTGCAGGCCCAAACACTAATGCTTGTCGACCAATAGTAAAATCACCTTCTTTACCATTATATTGATAATTGAATCGATCTAGGTTTTGCAATGTAATATGGTATGCATTATGTCTTTGAAGCTCACTATTCAAGTCAGTAAATCGGTAACGGTTAGCACCTTTAACTTGATCTAGCGTATCCAATAC
>JAYPYM010000115.1:10137-13873 GCA_038135915.1 Gammaproteobacteria bacterium | reverse complement strand
CAGTAAGAGTGGGTGGGGAGTATTAGATAACACTTATTTAATGAGTATCTATCGATATGGCATAATTGGTCTTTTTTTGGAACTACTATTCTATATTTGTATTATCTTTAAATGTCTTAAAAACCTAAGCAAGGATTGGGTGCCTTTTGTTATAATACTATTCTTGCCAGCATACATACTCTCTGGTTTAGTGGGTGCTGTTTTCTATGAGCTTAAATTACCTTATATCCTCGCACTACTTGCGGGAAGCCTGGCATCTAGCAGACCAGCTCAGGCTTTGAGAAAGTGAAAACAAAAGATGATAGTTTAAACGTGTGGCTGTATTTATTATATTGTTACATTTGGTATATAAATGAAGATATCGAATTGAGCAATCTTGATACTTTTATATAATCCACTGATTTCTGCGAGGTTAGGTTGTGTATGGAAAGTAATATTTTTGATTTTTTGGTTTTGGGTGTAAGAAAGTGTGGTACACAATACCTGCTTGGTTATCTAGAAAAATCACCAGAGATCGCATTAGTTGATCAACTTAAATACCTTGATGATATCTTTACGGATCATCATCCAAAAAATATCCCTTCCCAATATGGTAAAAAGAAAGGATATTATGCATCAAACCTACTTCATCAAAAAGATCATCAGTTTTTGAGGAAGTATGCACCTAACGGAAAAGCCTTAATCATGGTGAGAAACCCTGTAAAGAGAGCATATTCTAGTTTTCAGTTTGACCTTCATAGAGGGAAGCACAATATTACAGATTTCGATTATGCGGTAAGAACTGCCGTTTTGAACTATTCTGAAAAAGAAAAATTGCCTTCTGTGCTGAGAACAATTGTTGGAATATTCGGCAGGGTTAAAGTGGGTAGATTCCTAGAGTTTGGCTTATATCACAAGTATATTTCTAATTTATTGGAGATTTTTCCAGCAGAGGATGTCTGTATTATTGATATTGATCAGTGGGATGAGGAAACTAGGTTTATGGTTTCCAGATTCTTACAAATTAAGGATTTTGACTATGTCCCAAGTAAGGAAGCCCGCCACAAAACAGATTATAATTCTAGACCATTTTCTTTTTTAGTTCGAAAGTGCTCGGATAAAATTATATTTTTGGATATTTATCGAAAATCTTTCATGGTTAGAAAATTTTTTGACCTCTTTATTAAACTTGAGAATCGGTTGAATAATAAGAAGTGTAAAATACATAAAACCGATGCGTCTGATACAGTTTTACGAGATTATTTTAAAGAGGATGTTAATCAGTTTAGAACGCTTCTTAAACGTAATCCGCAGCTACGTACGAACATTAAAAGCCCTGAAAGTTTATGGCAAGATATGCTTGGATACTAGATTTATGATTGGAAACAGGGGCGTTTGAATCACGGGTAGTCTAAATATATGATGGGTTCACTAGTGAGCTTGGCTTCTATTAGTAGCCAATTACGATGCTTGGTTATATTGACGGATGGAAGTAGCACCTTTTAAATTTTAATCTATTCTGGGAAATTGAAATATGAAAAATCTTAAGCGAGCGCCTAAACAGGTTATAGAATCTCTTTTGCCTGGTCTTTCGTTTCAAAATGAGTCAGACTTTTTCTTGATCAACAAAAAGATTCGTAGGAAGAAGCCTTTTTTAAACGCAATTAAGCAAGGTGAACAAGTAGTAGATTTTATTTCAATTCAAGTCGATTATAAAAATAGCATGTCGATTCTTGATGTGGGTTGCGGAGATGGTTGTGTTGCCGCTGCCTTTCAGAGGCGTGGGCATAAAGGGAGGTATCTTGGCTACGATATACAAAAACAATGGATTGATAGGTTAACGAAATTATATAATAAAAAAAATTTGAATAATTATAAGTTTAGATATTTTGATATATATCATTCATATTATAACCCTTCGGGTAAAATGTCAGATACAGAATTTAAATTCGATTTTGAAGAGGCTTTTGATTTGGTAATTTTGAATTCGATTTTTTCCCATATGACATTGCCAGTTATAGAGCATTACCTGAAAGAAGCTTCAAGGAAGCTTGCGGAGGGTGGGAAATTATGGTGTACAATGATGCTTGTTGATAAATACTTTGATAATAGCCGCTTAAATGAAAGGACTACCAATACCAGTATCGATAGTGATTTGACTCCGTATAAAGAGAGTTTTACGTTGACAGCCCATAATCCTGAAGAGTGGATCTTGCATGATGAGCATAAGTTTCTAGAAATAGTTGAACGATTAAATTTGAAAGTTTTAAAATATATTCCAGGTTATTGGAAAACTCCAAGAGCATCGCTAGACCAAAACCATCAGGATGTATTTGTATTAACTTCTTCAAAAACATAGGGCCAAGTAACGCTTAGCTAGAGTTCCATATGTGGTAAAATTTATACAGGTTAAATCATTAGAGTGATAAAGGTTAATGGTTTGCTTTACTTTTAGGCTGATATTGTGAAGCTTTTATTTTATGTAACTGAGGATTGGTATTTTTTATCCCATAGACTCCCGCTTGCGCAAGCAGCTATGAATGAAGGGTATGAAGTGGTATTGGTTACAAATATCACTTCTTTTAGGTCTGAAATTGAGAAGTATGGCGTCAGAGTTATCCCTTTTAGTGGGGATCGTAAAAGTATCAATCCTTTTAATATGGCTCTTCAAGTGTTGAAGTTAAAAAGGGTTATTGCCCAAGAGAAGCCTGATCTTTTGCATTTGGTTTCATTGAAACCGATGCTGATCGGAGGCTTGGCGGCCTTAAATATCAAATCGGTTAAGGTTGTAAATACGCTAACTGGGTTAGGGTGGTCGTTCAGTTCTAAGAAAGTAATAGCCTCAACGATTTCCAAAGTGCTTTCTGTTTTATTGAAAAGATTACTTAGAGAGAGTGATACCATTGTTCAAAATGAAGAGGACTACCAATGGTTAATTGCGTTAGGTGTGCCAGAAAATAAGGTAAAACTCATAAAAGGCAGTGGTGTAGATGTGAAAGTGTTTTTACCCAGTAAAAGTAAGAATAAAGTTCCAGTAGTTACCTGTGCAGCTAGAATGATTGTTGAAAAAGGGATATTAGATTTTATTGATGCCGCAAAAATTCTTAAGCGCAGAGGGGTTGCTGCTAAATTTCAATTGATTGGCTCTTCAGACGCCGGAAATAGGTCGGCAGTTCCGGAAGCCTACCTAATTGATTGTCAAGAGAAAGGGTATATCAGCTGGCTTGGTCATAGAACGGATATCGCCGAACTTTTGCAACAATCTGACATAGCCTGTTTACCAAGTTTCTATCGAGAAGGTGTGCCTAAAGTATTATTGGAGGCAGCCGCCGTAGGCCTTCCAATTGTTACGACGGATTGGGTTGGTTGTAGGGAGGTTGTTCAGCATGGCCATAATGGAGTGTTGGTCCCAATTAAGAATCCAGTTGCATTAGCAGATGCGTTGGAAGAGGTCATACTCAATGTGGATAAAAGACAAAGAATGGGGGAAGAAAGCAGAAAAATGGTGTTAGAGGGTTTCACCTTGGAACAGGTGATTAACCAAACACTATACATTTATAAGGCATTAGCGGCATGAAGGTATTGTTATGCGGTGGTAGTGGTTTTGTTGGCCGGCATATTCAGCAGACATTGAGTGATGATTTATTTGTCGCTGGAAGGGCACCAATCAAGCATATGGCAGCAGATCGTCAGATTTCGATTGATAATTTTAATCAACATACGCCTTGGAACGAGTTGTTCCCTGCTGTTGATGTTG
>JAYPYM010000115.1:0-10127 GCA_038135915.1 Gammaproteobacteria bacterium | reverse complement strand
ATTACTACGATAGCGAGAGTGCCCGAGCCAGGATCCCCCCCTTTGTCGCTTGATGATTATAAGGAAGTTAATCTGCATGGCACGATTAACCTTGCGCAGGTGGCAGCAGCAAAAGGGGTTAAGCGATTTGTATTTTTAAGCTCTATTAAAGTGAATGGTGAATTCACTCGAGCAGGACAGATTTTTTCTGGAAGCGACACGCCACACCCTACCGATAACTATGGTATATCAAAGTTAAAAACTGAAGAGGCGCTACTAAAGCTAGCTGGTGAAACAGGCATGGAGGTGTCTATTATCCGGCCCCCACTCGTGTATGGTGCTGCTGTAAAAGGGAACTTTAGGCAGTTGCTGAGTTGTATATATAAGGGTTGGCCTTTACCCCTGGCATCTATCGCTGCTAAACGTAGTTATATTAATTTGAATAATTTGGTGAGTTTGATTGAGATATGTATGACTCACCCTATGGCTGCAAATCGGGTTTTTACGGTGTCAGATAATGAAGATATTAGCATTGCAGACCTTGTAAACAGAATGGCATTTCAATTGGGCGTTAAACCCAGGCTTTTGCCTTTTCCTAGCAAATTACTCGAGGTTGCTGGTGTTATTTTTAGGAAGGAGCCCATAACCCAACGGCTATGTAAACCTCTTCTCGTCGATGTCACTGATGCAAAAAGATTATTAGGGTGGCTACCTAATACATCGGTAGATCAGGGTCTTGGTGATGCTGCTAAATGGTATCTAGAAGAGCAAACCGAGGCTTTAAGGCCTAGCATGATGAGGGTTAATTAAGTTTAATTCAGAAAGGTGTGGAACTAGATAATGGGGCTTTTGCGGCTAGTTGATTTAAATGTCAATGAGCAGTTGAAAAAGATGTTTTGTGCCGTTTCGGCCTTTCTTCTATTTGGGTGTTCTCAGCCTGACATTTATGTACCATCTGATTTCTCAACTATTCAAGCGGCTGTGGATGCTGCCGACAATGGGGAGGTTATTTTTGTAGCGCCCGGTGTTTATAGAGAAACGGTGGTTGTAAAAGATAAATATGTGCATTTAAGAGCCCAGGCTAGCTTTTTAGATAATCCGATTACAAGGGATCCCGCTATAATAGACGGTGATGGGGAAGCAGGGCTCACCTTTAGGAATGCCTCAGGCTCTTCTGTGAGAGGGTTTATTATCCAAAATGGTAATGATGGGATTAGCACGGATTCAAATATCAGCATTCTTTTTAATAAATTCAAGAAAAATGTTGATGGAATTGATTATGAAGGAGGCGGTGGCATTTGTTATGGTAATATTTTCGAGAATCATAGAGATGATGCGATTGATTTGGACTTAGATGTAGAGGTGTCTATTTTAAATAACCTGATCCAGTATAGCAAAGATGATGGGATCGAAATTCGACTTCATCCTTATGAGGGTGATGAAATTTCCATCTTTATAGAGAATAATCAAATTGAGTTTTCAGGCGAGAATGGAATTCAGTTAATTGACTATGAGGGCTATTCCAGTAGAAAATTCTATATTCTCAGGAATGTGATTGTTAGTTCAGATGACGTCGGTATTGGCATTATGGATCAGGGTGAGACAGTAGAAGATTATAGAGCAGCTCCTATGCCAGAACCGCTGATTATTGGTAATAATACAATAATCGGTAATTTGTATGGTATTACTGGTGGCGTGAACGCGATTGTCGTAAATAATATTATTTCAAATTCTGAAATTATTGGAATAAAGGGCACAGTTGGTGACTCTGTATTATCCAATAATTTATTCTGGGCCAATGGGTTAGATACTGTTGATACGAACCATAGTATTCATGATGTATTTGCAGATCCATTGTTAGACGCAAATTACGTTTTAACAAGTGAAAGTAATGCAATAGATAAAGGTGCCCGTGAGGCCTCTATTGGTACTGAGTTAATTTATTTTATACCGAGCTATTCCTACTCTGGATATGGTGTTGATATTGGAGCGAATGAGTTCATGCCCTGATGATTTGGAATCAGTATTTCGTTTGTCGAAGAGATTTGAGTTATCAGCAATTTTACAGAATCTTGATCCTTTAGTAGCTTTACAAAAATGGTTATCATAAAACATTGGTATCTATGTCTGAGAAGTATGTGTGCAACAGATGAATAGGCCTAACTCATGGTGCGATTACTAGATTTCAGTGCGGCCTTGGTTGGCCTTATTCTCCTTTTTCCGTTGTTGCTTTTGCTTGGATTGATTGGTCTATTTGATACTGGTTCTCCTTTGTTCCTGCAAACCAGGGTCGGGAAGGGGCAGCGTCATTTTACGTTAATTAAATTCAGGACCATGAAGCCGAGCACTGCATCAGTTGCTACCCATTTGGTGGATGCTTCATCTATTACTAAATTTGGTCATTTTCTTCGAAGAACTAAGCTGGATGAGTTGCCCCAGTTAATTAATGTACTCAAAGGTGACATGAGCTTAGTCGGCCCAAGGCCTTGTTTGCCGAATCAAGAAGAGTTGATTGCTGAGCGTGACGCTCGTGGTGTTTACAAAGTTCGACCCGGCATTACTGGTTTAGCCCAGGTGAATGATGTGGACATGTCTACGCCTGAACGTTTAGCCAAGTTTGATCAGCGAATGATTGAGTCGCTAACCTTAGTGGCTTATTTTAAATATATATTTCAGACTTTGCTGGGCAAGGGTGGTGGTGATCGAGTTGTTGTAGGAAAATAGCTGTTTACTTGCACTATAACACTTGGCTGAGAAAGGTTTTAGTTCGAGGGTCTTGTGCATGAGTAAAAAAAGTTTTCGGTGGACCATGCTCGACAATGACCCCTTTGTCGGTGAAGTAAATATGATCAGCAACTTCTCGGGCGAATCCCATTTCGTGTGTGACCAGAATGCAGGTCATGCCTTCGCTGGCTAATGCTTTAATAGTATTTAGCACTTCTTGTACTGTTTCAGGGTCGAGTGCCGCAGTGACTTCGTCAAATAACATAATATCTGGATTCATTGCTAGAGAGCGAGCGATTGCAACTCGCTGTTGTTGGCCACCTGAGAGTTCACCTGGGTAGCTGTTTTCTTTTCCTTCTAAGCGTACCTTTTTGATGAGTTCGTACGCTGCCTTCTCTACGTCTTCTTTAGGTCTTTTCAGCACTTTGATCGGTGCCATCATGATATTTTCTAGTGCCGTCTTATGCGGGAACAGGTTGTATTGCTGGAAGACCATGCCAATTTTCTTTCTCAATGCTAGTTTGTCGAGCTTAGGGTCCTGTACCTCTTGTCCCATGACTTGGATCGATCCGTCTTGAATATCATTGAGTGCATTGATACATCGGATGAGTGTTGATTTACCCGATCCAGATGGTCCAATAATGCAAATGACCTCACCTTTCATGACATCGAAACTCACGCCCTTTAAGACCTCTAGTTTGCCAAATGATTTGTGTACATTTCGGATGGATATAATGGGTTGATCTGCTTGCCATATTTTCTTCACAGGGAAGGCTCCAATATCAAATGTATTGTACCGCGAATCGCTTTTCAAGCCGGATGGTCAGGCGAGCGATGGGGTAGCAGTAAATAAAAAATAGCATCAGGGCAAATCCATAAAAAGGGATTAAGAGTTCTGGGTGATCATCTTCAGAGCCCATGGCTTGTCGTGAAAGTGTAATGACCTCTTCTACGCCTAGCAGAGAAACCAGCGGTGTTGCCATGGTTAAAATAGCGTACCAGTTCATCCAAGGAGGTATCATTCTTTTAAAGCATTGAGGTAAAATGATGAGCCAGAGTGTCTGGTGGCGCCTATAACCTAGGGATTCAGCCGCTTCCCATTGTCCATAAGGTACGGACTGAATAGCGCCACGAACTATTTCTGCGATGTTTGCCATGATAGGTAGGGAGAGACCAAAGACAGCCTTCACCCAATCTGGGATGCTGATTTGTAGGTGACCAATTTGGATCTCAAAAGGTAACGACAGCATGACGATGAATAAGAGAACGAGCCATGGTGAATTTCTGAAAATTTGAGTGAAGCAGATAGAGCAGTAGCGTAGTGGCTTTAAAGGTGAAACCTGTCCCAACCCGAGTATGAGCCCTGCAGCTGTGCCGATCGCCATCGTCAATATACTGATTAGTACATTTAGTACAAAGCCCTGAGTGACGATCAGTGGTAGCCATTTCCAGAGAGCTGCTAAAGCGTCTAGCAGTTTGTAGTCTGATTCAGCCAAGGAGACGCTTGGAATAAGGATCAATAAACAAATCATGGGCAGCCAACATGTGGGCCTGGTTAGCCAGCGAGAAAATGTGAGCTGATCGTGATGATTTTGCGATGCTATTTTAAAAGGTAGCATGACGGCAAAGTCTGAAGTCTGTTTGATTGTAACGCCATGCACCAATTTAATCTGCATCCATGTTGTTTGAAAAGTCAGACTCGATTCTACCCTGAAAATGATGTCTTTGAGTAGAGCTTTCCAAGCATTGATATCAAATATACCCTGAGGTATTGAGAGGGGTGTTTTTTGTAATCTATCATGTTGTTAGCTAACCTAATTAAAGAAATTGCTCAGCTACTGTAAAAACCCATACTATTATTGCACTCTATGTATAGCAGCATAAAAAAAATCGAGCATATTGAGATGCTTCGGGGTATTTCGATACTTCTGGTGCTGCTTTTTCATTTAAAAATACCTGGGTTTCAAAATGGATTTCTTGGTGTAGATATCTTTTTTGTACTGAGTGGTTTTTTAATGGGAAAAATATACACTGACTTAAGTTCCTGCTCAACAATTGTAAATTTTTACCACCGGCGAATGGCTAGAATCCTACCAGCCTACTATGTAGTGATCGCTGTAACCCTGTTAATTTGTATTTTCCTAACGCTAAACCACGAACTGAAAATGGTCTATGATCATTCGTTATGGGCAGCCTTCTTAGCTTCAAATTACGGGTACTGGCTTGAATCAAGCTATTTCTCTCACCTGTTTTTTCGTCCCATTCTAAACCTTTGGTCTTTAGGGGTAGAAATACAGTTTTACATTCTCTTTCCACTCATTGTCTGGTTAAGTAGATCTTCTCCTGGTGTACTCATCTTTGCTGTTTTAAGCTCTTTGCTCACTTTTGTGATACTGGATCGGTCCACATTCTTTTTGACCATATCACGACTTTGGGAGTTTATGATAGGTATATACTTAGCTCAATCAGCGTTGAGTTTTGGTAAGTATGCTAAGTATATAGGCTTATTTTCTCTGATAGTGTTATGTTTATTTCTGATTGTATCCCCATCTCTAGCAGTAGGTAAACCTCGAGTTTTCGGTACTATCTTAACTGGGGTGCTTACTGCTGCAGTGATAAATGGTGGTTTCAGTATGTGCCACCATCTGGGTTGGTTGTCCAAACTCCTAATGAAATTAGGGAAATATTCCTATTCAATTTATTTGGTGCATTTCCCAGTAATTATTCTGATAAACTACCAACCTTTTGAGAACGCTCATTTTGCTTTAAACATTAAGAATACAGGCTTGGCGATTTTGGTAACACTAGGCTTTGCCTGGCTACTACACAATTATGTTGAAAATCCATTAAGAAAGAGTTTAACCTTTAAACAGCTTTTAATTGTCACTTTCCTCTTTCCAGTGTTCCTGATCTGTCTACAGAAGCCCATAATGCACACTTCAGTGTTAGTTCAAGATCCAACAGTGTTACGGATTTCTTACGGAGTTAATGATCGTGACAAACAGCGCTGCCCGTTTTACACTCGTCTCCATAGTCATAGCTGTGTTATCGGTAAGGAATTTTCAGAGGCGAGCGTCAAGCATTTATTGGTGGGAGACAGTCATGCCGATGGTATAAAATCTGCGCTGGCTAAAGTGCTGAACGAAAACCAGCATTCATTGCGGCTACTGGAGCCAACCGCTGCCGTTGGTAGAGACCTGAATTCAGCAGAATTCATTATAAATGCAGCGACAAAACATGATATTGATAATATTATTCTACATTCCTCTGCTCCCCCTATGACTGAGTCTTTGAAACGATTACTTCACTTGGCTAAAGAAAAAAGTATTCGTGTCAGCTTTGTTGATCCTGTACCTATTTATGATGAGTCAGTGCCAAAATACTTATATACAAGCTACAAGAATAGTGGAACTATTAAAGAAGTAGGCACGAGCTTAGCCCAGTATGAGGAATATCATAAACATTTATTTTCTTTAGTGAACTCATTGTCCGAGCAATATTCAAATCTTAGACGCTTTCCGGTTGCCCAACAGTTCTGTGATCAGTTTTGTTTAATTAGTGATGAGCAGGGTAGTCCTTACTACTTTGACGATAATCATATTACGCTGACTGGTTCAGAAAGATTGGCGCCAGTATTTTTATCTATTGTGGAAAGTGTTAGATAATTTTGGGTATTAACGCGTAGACTTTTAAACCCCCATGCCAGGGATGCGCATTCTCTTTTCCCAAGTATTCATTCCCAAGACTAAGCAACCAACTAGCGCGACATAAACGATGAATAGGACCAGCATCGCAGCGTTTTGCGCGGTTGAAACATCGTTGTAAATACTCACCATTTGGTATAGCAGCTCTGGTACAGCGATGACCATGGCTTGTGTTGTCGTTTTTACTAAATTGACTAGATTGTTGTTCAATGCTGGTAGGCTAATACGAAAAGCTAGTGGGAATACAATATACCGGAACCGCTGTATTGCGTTCATGCCAAGTGCTTCAGCTGCTTCTATAGTGGATTTTGGCACGGCCTCAATACCTGCTCGAAAAATTTCAACATTAAAAGCGCCAGCAAAAAACGACAGAGATATCATAGCCCAGCCAACATTGGATATGATGGGGAGCTCCAACCAGCCGTCTGGTGAGTAGGTTGGTGTGAACTGGCCGAGTGCAAAGTAAAAAAATAGGAGTTGAACCATTGGTGGTGTATTACGAAAAAATTGAATATATGCTTGCACGCTATTTCGTATCAGAGGGTTTTTGGCGTTTTGAAGCCAGGCGCCAAGGATGCCGATGATAACACTCAGTGGAATGCAAATCACTGCGAGTTTAATTGTCATGCCTAGCCCAGATAAAAATCGTTCCGTTTGGGCAGGTTCATAAAAAAAAATAAAGTTCCACTGAGGGTGGTTCTCTGAGAGGTTCTTAAAAAAGTTTTGGAAGATTTCCATAGATACTTTGAAATCTATACGAATCAGTCTTTAAAACGTTCTTGTTGCGTTTTTAGGTAGAGAGAGGGTTGAATACCCCACTTTTTTTCCCACTCGATGAGTTTTCCAGACCGGTGCCAATTGTAGGTCAAACCAGAGATGATTTGACCTAAGATGCAATCTTTTTCTGGTAAAGGAACGGCCATGGCCCAGGGGTTATAATCTTCAGTGGTCAAGGGCATCTCAAAGTTATTCCAATTGCCCGAAGCCAAGTCTACAGTGATAGATGAGTCATCGTACACCCAAGCGATGCATTTTTTTGATCGAAGCGCTTGTTTCGCCTCTGCGTTGCCAATAAAAGCTACTAACTTTGCACCGTAACGTTCGGTGACGATCTTATTATAGAAGGCGCCTTGTTTGCCGCAAACAGGTTTGCCTCTCAAGTCTTCCCATTTTGTTATGCCAACTGGCTTTGGAGATAGAATGTTGGTGCCTGAAGAGTAATAGCTAGGTTGTGTGATGCCGACGACCTTTCGACGATCAGGTCGGTCTGACATGGTTGCGATGATCAGGTCAATTTTTCCTTGAGATAGAAACTGCATTCGATTAGCTGACTGAACAGGTATGACTTTTAGTGCTACATTTAAAGTGTTTGCGACCTCTTGTGCCATGTCTATTTCCATGCCCACAAGCTTGCCTTCAGCGTTTTTAAATCCCCAGGGTTTGTAGTCGGCTTTTACACCAATATTGATTTCCCCTCTGGTCATGATCTTCTTAAAGGTGTCGTTGGCACATTGCGCAAAGGTATGGCTAGATAGTAAAGAGGATATGCTAAAGCAGGTAACGAATTTGATGATGGTCCTTATCATGGCGATTTTTGTCCGTTGTTGATTGACTCATAATGTAATCATGCTAACAATTTTTAAGACTTTTCGTCAAATCCAGGGGTGTCAGTGAATCCTGTACTGCTTGATCCGATTGTTGGTTTCTAGATATAGCTTGGGTGTCTTTTTTAAATAGCTGAAGACGAAAATCTAGGGATAGTTTCATGTATCCTTGATTAATGAGTTGTTGCTTGGCGGTTGGGTTGCCTCGCCAATTAAAAGGCGTCATGGTGATCAGATCTTTGATTATTTGTGCATTTGGTAATTGGATTGAATAATAGAGTGTTTGTTCAGTCACAACTTGATAAAGAGGTTGAGATGGAGGGGGCTTGCTAGTACTTGATTTTGTATAGATGGCTTCTTTGATTTCTTTTAGATGGTTGGGTCCTGGTGTTATTCGTAATAGAAACCCGTTAGGTTTAAGTACCCTGAAGATCTCTTTTTCCTCAGCAGGGGAAAAAATTTGTAACAGGCCATTACAGGAAGCTGATTGAACAGGTAAATCGAAATTGCTTGCAACTGCGCAATTCGTGGATGTTGTGTTTGCAGTCATTTTAACTGCTTCTTTTGATATGTCGAGACACGACCAGTTTGGTTGATGGTGCAATGATGAGTTTTGAATTTGAGAAATAAAATACCCACTGCCACAGCCAAGATCTAACCATTGGCCAATAAAATGGTCGTTGATTTGATGTTGAGCTAAGTGAATTAGCTCAGTCACTAAGGGTGTGTAGTAACCTGACAATAAAAATCTATGTCGTGCGGCCAGCATTTCTTTGCTGTCCCCGGGTGAATGGGACCCTTTCCGAGAGACTGATAACAAATTTACATAACCTTGCTTGGCTACGTCAAAGTGATGCCCATTGGTACAAGCCCAGCGTTTGTTTTCTAGGTTAAGGTTAGAGGAGCAATTTGGGCAAATCCATATCATTCGGGGGAGAATAACCTAATGCAACTAAAGGCACAAATGTTTTTTGAATAAGCTTTATTTTTTGAAGGCGGCATCAAACTTGGCTGGAGTAAAGCCATGTATCTTATTTGCCGATTTGTAGTTACCAATGAGTGTTAAAGGTACTCCTCTCCCGTCATGGCTTTTAAATAATGAATAGTTCTTTTTGTTAGCTTTAATGTCGAGTTCTTTGTAGGTGATATTGTTTGATTTAAAGTAATCTTTTGCTTTACCGCAGGCACGGCAGCTAGGTGTAGTAAATAGCCAAACTTGTCCTTTCTTCGGTAGTGGCGGTTTTCTCTCAATGTCGATGGGTGGTTGTGAAAACTCAATTTTCTGTACTGGTGTAAAGCTGGTAGTTACTAGGGCTTCAGGCTTTACTTTTTGGTAATTACTTTGATTAGGTTGTTCTCCATAATGGACATTTCCATGCTTATCTACCCACTTATAAATGTCTTCGGCGGTAGACCAAGATGGTGTCTTTTGGCAGTTCTCTGAGGATTCCTGTTTTTGCCTAGATATGATTAAAAGAAGGTTATTACTTAGAGCACACCTTTACTTAGTCTGCTGTATCGCAATCTTGCCTAACCCCATATATGGTTCTGACTGTAGTCAACGCGCAATAACGATACTAGAAAAAGCATACTGTAAGGTTAAGGCAGAAGGGTTGGGGAAGCATTTGCCGCCGTTCCAACAGTTTAAGGAAAATACACCGGTTGTTCAAAGGCTGTTGTTGAAGCGGGATGCTAAGAAGTTAGGTATTGACTTGCCAAGCACTGATCGCAAGAAGGTGACAAAAAATAAAAAACGACCTAAAAGTGATCCAGGTGTGGGGAATAAAAAAACTGATAAAGTCAAAAAGATGAGTGTAAAAGTTA
The DNA here is from genome assembly GCA_038135915.1 of Gammaproteobacteria bacterium. Taxonomy (GTDB): domain Bacteria; phylum Pseudomonadota; class Gammaproteobacteria; order Pseudomonadales; family UBA6940; genus JAYPYM01. The sequence continues at coordinate 292 of JAYPYM010000115.1, read as the reverse complement.
AGCCTGATTTAAATGATTCAGCTTACAAACAGAAATCAAAGGATCTGTCTGTATTATGTAAATTACTAGGAAAATCCATTCAATGTGAGGATAAGCGTTTTAAGTTGTTGCTTAATATTAACAATAAGTATTTAGATCAAGACGTATTTTCAGAGGAAAATCAGCTTATTTTGCCAGAATTTAAAGGTAACGCTGCTCATGATGAAGAGGTTGCTGCTTATCTCTATAAAGCTTATCCAATTTACATTGAAAAAATGTTGGCATTGGGTTTAGCCGAATCTACGATGACATA
>JAYPYM010000114.1:0-13967 GCA_038135915.1 Gammaproteobacteria bacterium | reverse complement strand
TATGCCGAAAGATAGTGGCGCGATTGCAATGCCTAATTTGATGTCTCTGCTACAAAAGTCTAGCCAGGAGTGGCAGGGGGCTGGCGCAATTTCAGCAGTATCCAGTAGTTCTAACAGTGACTCACGACGCCCCGCTGACTCAGCTGTAAATAACACTCGATAACTATTTTGTTTGCATTCGGCTAGGTAGTTTTGTAGTAAGCTAAGGGGTTTTTCGCTTTTGTGGTCGATGGGTAGCGCAGGCTGTTTTCCTGATGCTGCATTCACGCGGCCTTTTTTTTCTTCAATGCTTTCTTTATGCAGCTGTACCCGCGGAAAGCCGTTTAATAGCTCGTGAAACTCATTTAGCCGCTGCAGAATCTTATTCGGCGGTAAGAGCGGGCGACGAATGTCGATATTATGTTCATTATAGCGTTCACTGACTTCTTGCCAGAATTTTTCCGCTTGTTGCGACAGGTTGCTTTGTTGCAATATCAGCGTATTGGGTGGCAAGTGCTCTAGTAGGTTTTCGGTTTTTTCAAAGAAAAGTGACAGGTAGTATTCAAGACCAGGAGAGTTCAAGCCTTCGCTTACATCTTGGTAAATGGTGCATGCCTTGGCGTCACCTTCAAAGTTATCATGCCATCGTTCTATAAACCCCTTGATACCTTCAGGCGTGAGTGGAAATTCCTTTGCGGGTAAAATATCGATATGTTTGATTTTTTCTTTTGAGCGTTGGCTGTCGGGGTCAAAAGTTCGTATGCTTTCGATTTCATTATCAAATAGATCGATCCTAAAAGGAGTTTGTGAGCCCATTGGGAATATGTCTAGAATTGAGCCTCGAATTGCAAACTCGCCATGTTCATAGACGGAATTTACGCAGTTATAACCAGTGCGTTCTAATCGTAATCGTATATCATCCAGGTTAAGTTCATCTCCCAGCTCGACAATAAAAGTCTGGGCTTCAATGAAGGATCGAGGGCACATTAGGTGTAGTAGGGTGGGCAATGTTACGATTAATACGCCGCGTTTCCAGTCAGGTAGCTTCGATAATATTCTTAGTCTTTGCGAGATAATGTCTTGGTGAGGAGAAAATGCATCGTAGGGCAATATTTCCCAATCTGGAAAGTGTTGGACTTCTAGGCTGTCTTCACCCCTCAGATCTGAGTTAATCTGCTGATTCAAAAAGAACGCGATTTCGTTTTCTAGTTGCAGCGCAGATTGGGTGTTACTTGCTATGACCAAGATGGGTTGATTGACCGATTGTGCGCATTCAGCGATAGCCAACGTTTCTACAGAGGCATTTAGGTTACCCCAGTGCTTGAGCTCTTTAGTTTTCTGTGGCGTTTCTGAAGATAAATCACCTTTATAAACGAGTTTTTGATGTGTAATTTCTTTCACCTAGGGTTCGTCCAAGTCGTTAAGTATTTGATAAATCTATTATGGCTAAATGTTAGGGTCCGTATTCTAACATAGTTGCTCACAACATCTGAAATGAAGTCTGAATGTTCATGTTTTGGTCAAACACCAGGATATAGATGTATTTGATTTTTAGGTTGATTATTAATCAGTTTGGGTTTTTAATTTAAGTATTTTGTGAAAAGCCTGCACCCCTCTTTTAGGGGGCTGAGGTCTCCGGCAGCCCTATTTCAACATTCATTGCTGAGCAAATTTAGAATGTGACTATCCCACCCTCAGTTTTCGACTCTAAAATAGGCCGTAGTAATTGGTTTATCTCAGCCAGTTCAGGTCGGCTCAGTGGTTCATCAAAAACATCGATGACAGTAATTGTGCCAGAAAAGGCGTCCTCGATGAAATAGGTAATGTCTTCCTGATTAGACTTAATTGCCAAGTTCAAAACTTCTAATATCCTGTCTGTATTCAAGGAGCGCAGTGCTCCTGGGTGTTCTCGCAGAAAATCAAACAAACTATCCGTTCGATCATCATCTGTATTCAGTGTGGAATCATGCAGATAATTAAGCAAATTCTCGTCTGGTAGGCTAGATTTAAGATAATCGCTGAGATGAACAAGGCCTTTTTCTTGTAACGATTCAGAGAAACCCTGTCGAACAAAAATTGAATCACCTAAACCACTTTTGATTAATTCATCAATATTTGCTTGATTTGTGCTAATGGCTGCATCAATAACTTTGAGCAGACTTTCCTCGCCAAGCACTCTGGCCACTGTTGGCTGATACCGTATTAGTTCACATAAGCATTCGATTCGAACATTTTTATCAAATAGATCGGAGCTATGTATAAGCTCTAGCAGTGTCTTTTCTTCGGAATTTAAACTGATTTCTGTCGTAAAGAATTCTGATGGTAAGTATTTGATTAATTTTTGGAAGTTAGACCGATTAGTGGTGGCTCTCTCGCTACCAAATATTAGTGATCGTAAGGCAGCTCGTAAAGCCTTCTTGCCAGGCTTTTCTTGTTCCTCTTGGCGCTCTGACCTAATTTTCAAAATGTTCTCTGCGTCAAAATGTGTGACGGATTCTGCAAGAGATAATGATTGAACTGCTTTGGTTAAATCTTCTTTTGGAATTTTTCTTTCTATTTCTAGGGCGTTTAAATCCTGATCAGCAATGCGTATAGCGGATGTAGCATCTTTCTGGAGATCAGACTCCTCTATATATCCAAGGCTGTATGCAAATTGTGGGTAAAGTGCATCAAATGTTTCTTGTGAAAATCGAGGAGCATTGGCATCTGATTTTTCAACAAGTTCTGCTTTCAGTGTTGTGTATAAATCTTCGTTATTTGTTGTGTTTCTAATAGTCCCATTTTCTGTCAGCTTTCGGTAAGCTCGTGAAAACTTGGTTGAGAAGATCTCACGAGCAGTTGTGTCTATTGCTGGTATAATATCGTATGATTCGTCAGCACCTAAGAGGTGATCTGAATCTGCTGAAAGTAAAGCGAAGTAAACCTGATTATCTTTTCCTGTATCACACCCAATTAGCGACCTGAGTTCATCAACGAATTCTTTGGTTACCGAATCTGGCCGTTGGCTTAAATACTTACAGCAATCACTTAATGCATCGAATGCTGCTTTACTATTTATTATCACTTCTGTAGATATTTCCTTAGGATCCTCGTCTCCATAATCAAAACTCCAGATCTTTTCTTCAAGCCATTGAAATACTTCGTTCGGTTCATTAAACGGAGTGTTTATAGTAGAGACATGATCCCTTAACAGGTAGGAAATAACATTCGCTGCTTTTGAAATGGCTTCTCCGCCTAGTTCCCCTTCTACATTGTAAGCATGGGTTTGAGTGCTCGTTGGTGTGTTCTGTATCTCAGTAAGTAATTTTTGAAGCTCTGCGCCATTTTCGCTGTAAGCAACGGCGCTCAAGTTGTTATCCCCTGCTTTGGGGATTTCAATTACTTCAGACTCAGGTGTTTTAGATACCCTTTCGGTAGAAGATAGGTTGGAGGCGTTGGTATTCGTATTAGGTTGCTCTTTAGATTTCAGTGCTCTTTCAAACTCGAACAATGCAGATGGATTGCTGGTAGCAGGAACAAAGGCGAGCTCTTCTCTCAGGCTATAATAGACACCTTTGTTTTTTGTATCGCATAATCTCAGTAACCTTGATCCAAAAGCCTTTTTTTGTTCGAGAACACCAATGTGAACGCCTTCTTGATCTCGGTATATGCTGATAGAATAATTTTTCGATGTTGCATCGGTAAGCGTAGGATTTTTGATGTCTCTTGAGGAAAATCTCTCAATTTTTCCTTCTGTGGAATTTCTTACTTTATTTAGAACAGAGTCCAAAGACTCACCATTTGATTTTGTCAGAATAATTCCTTCTACATTAATCCTATTTCTTCCATTCTGCACTTTCAAAGGTTGTTGATGACTAATACTTGGCATTAATTAATAACTCATGATTATAGATGGGGGTGAACTACATATTAGATTCGAAACTGATCAAGAGTTCACTTTTTTAATAACCTAAAATTTGCTTAAAACAATAGTATAGATTTATCAATTCAATCGGCTACAGATTTTGAGATCTTTTAGGCTAGATTAGTTATTGTGTCTATTAGTACAATGGGCATTTGATTTAACAAGTCATTTTCAAAACATTGGGTGGTAGCTTTTATGGGTTCTGACGCCCCTGTCATTTATGAGATACTTTCTACTAAGCACGGCGATGCCAAGATAGGGGTTGCTACGCTTAATGCACCTCGTTCATTAAATGCATTGACCATTCCTATGGTGGATTCATTATATGAGCAGTTGAAGAAGTGGCAGCATGATGCTTCGATTGTGTGTGTCTTCTTGCAGGGCGCGGGTGATCGTGCATTCTGTGCCGGTGGAGATGTCGTTCAGATCGTAACAGCTGGGAGTCAGCAGGAGCCTTCTGCTGAGACTTTTTTTGAAAAAGAGTATCGGCTCGATTATCTCATTCACCTGTACAAAAAGCCTTTGATTTGTTGGGGGCAGGGTATTGTCATGGGGGGTGGTGTTGGTTTGATGGCTGGCGCATCGGTACGCGTTGTCACAGAAACCTCTCGTTTAGCGATGCCTGAGATTAGTATTGGATTATTTCCTGATGTAGGTGCATCCTATTTTCTATCACGTATGCCTGCTCAAGTTGGCCTGTATCTTGGTTTAACGGCTTCTCATATCAATGCAGCTGATGCCTTGTTTCTTGGTTTAGCAGACCGTTTTATCAAAAGTGAGCACAAGCAAAGGGTGTTGGAGGCTTTAAGGTCTGCCGATTGGTCTAACACAAGTTCGATGTCGGCTGCTGACTCCCAGGCGTATAATCTTAAATTGATCAACCCTATCATGAGAGATATGGCCCTGGTTAGCAGACCTGGTTTGCCAGTTTCGCCAGTGCGTACACATTTAGATTTTATCCGTGAAATCTGCGATGGTGACACTTGTGTGGAGATCGTTAACCAGATCCTGCATGCAAATACGGATGACCCCTGGATCCAAAAGGGCGTGTCGGCCTTACGGCAAGGCTGTCCAACTACAGCGCATATCGTTTACGAGCAATTGAAGCGGGCAAAATACCTGTCTCTCAAAGATATTTTTAGGATGGATTTGGTGATTGCATCACACTGTGTGCGAGGCCAAGACTTTCAGGAAGGTGTTAGAGCACTTTTGATTGACAAGGATAATGAGCCAGAATGGCAATATCAATCTGTAACTCATGTGCCAAAGAGGCATGTAGATCAGTACTTCATGCCCCTTTGGGAGGATCATCCTTTGGATGGGTATTTGGATTAAGAGGATCGGAATGTATTAGCGCTATCAAAACTGTCTGAAGGTAACAAACCAAGCCCAGCAAGTGGACTAACTGTACTACTACCAATACTCGTCTGAGTGTAGGCGCGTGCCCTATTTCCAGTAGGGCTGGCCGGAGTGCTAGGTCTCTCAGTTTGTTGCGGCCTTGTATCAGCAGGGATTTCAGTGAAGACAAATCTTCTTGGAGGGTTTAAGTCGCGACGATCGCTTGTATCTGCTCGGGTGTCCTCCGGGCTAGGGCTTCTAGCTTGAGTTGTACTAGCACGCTCGCTAGTAGCATGAGGTGATCGAGGTAGTCTGGGACTCTGTTCTTGCCTGAGGTTATTCTTTATACCTCCTATATTAACACCATTTTGGCTTGGGGCTTTTTGTTTTGGCCTTATGTCGCCTCCCCCAAAAAGTTCTCGATTGAATGCTAGTGCTGCTTTATCGAATGCTATTATTTTTTCATTGATTGAATCGAAAAAGTTAGATAATTTTTCAAACGGGCCCTTGTTTTCGGTTGCAGTCTGGGTGCTTGAATCAGTTGAATGAAGGCGCCGGAGCTGGTGAGGATTAGGGCTACTACCAGGTGGTAATGATAAAGGTGGCATAGTGTACTCGCTTCGTTTATTGTTATTCGGCTTACCAATCCCTAGGTATCAATGTGATATTATATTATTGGTGTTTTATACGAATTGCAAGTTTTTTATGAGTTGATGTAATGGCTCTGTAAGCTGGCTAAATTGTCCTTTTTGTCTATTGGTATTCCATCTTCTGATGTTTGGTGTTTTTTAAATGTAATGTAATGGGATCCGATTTCATTGGTTTTAACTTCTCTAAACTCGATTTCTTTCTAAGCTCACCGTTTCTTTTCTGGGTTTTGCTGTGGTGATTAAATAGTTGCCTAGGAAGCTTTCGGCTTTTTCTAAAGCCTTTGATGACTTCCATTGGTTTGGCCTCTTCTTTAATAAGGGGCAACGTCAGTTCTGGAGAGATGTTTTGGTTAGTATTGTGTTTTCGCTTCGCTAAACGCTTTGCTTGATTGCTGCTGTTATCTTCAGATTCAGAATCAAACACAACCCATTGGTTTCGACCATTTGACTTGGCCTTGTAAAGCGCTTTGTCTGCCATATCAATTAAATATGAGAGGTGGTCATCTTGAGTGGGTATCATCGATGCGATTCCCATGCTAAGCGTCACATGATTGGCGATGGGAGAGGTTGCGTGCGGAATATTCAATTTAAGGATTTGATTCTGAATTTTGGTTGCAGTTTGAATTGCAAAAAATACGTCTGTCCTCGGGAGGAGCATAATGAATTCTTCACCACCATAACGGGATATCATGTCTTGTGGGCGAATCAGTAGGAGTTCTAGGCTTTGAGCAATATTTTTAAGGCAGTTATCGCCATTTTGGTGCCCATAGAAATCATTGAACTTTTTATAGTGGTCAATGTCGATAAAAATTAGGCTTAAAGGTTGGGCGTTCTTTAGGCAGCGCATCCACTCCAGTTTGTAGTTGATGTTAAAGTGTCTTCGGTTGGGGATGTTTGTCAATGCATCATTGAGAGATTGGGTTTCAAATTGTCGACTTAATGACCTTAACTGCCTTTTTTCAAGTGCCATTAAGTAGCGTTGCAAGAAACTTTTTCTCATCAAATATTCGTTTAGATAGCAGATGCTTGTTCCAACCAAGTTGCCTGCGGAGAGTGCAAAAATAAAGGCGTACAAATTGAACGCGGTACCTGATAAAAGCAGTAACCCCAACCCAAGCACTAACGATAGGGTGCACACGGTAACCGCAATCTTGAACGGTAACAGGGTGCTTGAATAACAGGAAAAACAAACTAACAACACCGAAAGCATAATTAAAGGGTGCATTTCTGGTGGAGTAAACTTGACAGAGTACAGTAAGAATACGATAGAAAAAAAAGCAGAGAAGGCTATATAGTATTCGATTTTTGTTGTCTTTCGAATGCGGGCAACGAATAGTGTTAGTAGGGAGCTAAAGCAGACGACAAAATAGAGACCAACCCATTGATATATGGCAGCCATTGGGATAATGAATGCACCAAAAACCACATAGCCGATAGATAGTGATAAATTGATGATGAGGTTTTGCCTCAATATTTGATTTATATGCTCGCGATAGTATTGTCTATAGGACAGTTCCAGAACCGGTTGGTTAAATTTAAGGTGGTGCAAAGCCCGTGTTGATAGTAAGTGTTCAACATGCGCTATTTCTGCCCTAATTCTCGGTTGGTCTGATTTCATGTTTTCCTGCGTTTTAAAAAAGGTTTCAATCTAATATAGTCGATTTGGCAAGAACTGTTGTCGGTTCACCGAAAAAAGTAGTTTATGATCAATAAAACCTTTAGAGAAGTAGTATTGATATTCCTGCTTCCATTTTGTGAAATTTTTAACTAGTTTTTACCTTCGGGTTAGATATATCTTTTTAACATCCTTTAATTGTGATTAGAATACGCTAGGATATGCAGCTTAGATCAAACTTAATAATATATCGCAACACATTTTATTTTTGGGAGATGACTGTATGATCGAAGTCGATCAGCTGACCAAAACCTTTGGTCAATTTGTCGCCGTTAATAAATTAAGTTTTAATGTTCAACCAGGCGAAGTCCTGGGCTTTTTGGGCCCAAATGGAGCAGGAAAGTCTACTACCATGAAAATGATTAGTGGGTTTTTGAAGCCAACATCCGGAAGCGTTACAATATGTGGCCATAACATTGCCCATGAGCCGATAGAAGTAAAAAAAATACTTGGCTACTTACCCGAAGGAGCGCCACTTTATCGTGAAATGCTTGTTCGAGACTTTTTAAAGTTTATTACCAATGTTCGGCAGATCGACGCGAGCGAATCAAAGAGAGCTATTGAGAAAGTTGTCGAGATGTTAGCCTTGGGGTCAGTGATCAATAGGCCGGTAGATACGCTGTCCAAAGGCTTTAGTCGACGTGTAGGCTTAGCGCAGGCGATATTGCATGATCCTAAAGTACTTATTCTAGATGAGCCTACCGATGGGCTAGACCCTAATCAAAAACACCAAGTCAGAGAGTTGATCCGTAACCTGTCTGAAGAAAAAATGGTCATTGTCTCCACCCACATTCTTGAAGAAGTGAGCGCAGTTTGCTCTCGAGCGATGATTGTGAGCGAGGGGGAAATCAAAATTGATGGCTCACCACAGGATCTGGAAGCTCAATCAAAGTATCATGGAGCGGTGAATTTAAAGTTGACCACCAGTTTTGGGAAAGAGGCTTTTCAAAATCTTGGTGCAGCTTCGCATGTTGAGAGTCTGGATAATGAAGGTAAACATTATATGATTTTTCCAGAAGGAGATGGAGATTCCTTGCTGGCTAAGGTGCATCAACTGGTTGCTGAGAAAGACTTAAAAGTAGACAGCCTTTTTGTAGAGAAGGGGCGGCTTGAAGAGGTCTTTAGATCAGTCACGATCGGTGGCAACAAGGATACAGGCCATAGTAATGCTGCCTGATGTACCTCATCCAAAAACTAGCATGGCGAAACATAAAGAGAAGACAAACGAAATAAGGAGAAAATCATGGGGGCCGTGAGTGCGGTGTTTAAAAGAGAGTTTATGGGTTATTTCCAGACGCCATTAGCTTATGTTTTCATTGTTATCTTTTTAATGATCACTGGTATTTTTACTTTTTTTATTGGTCGTTTTTTTGAGCGTGGCCAGGCTGATTTGCTGCCATTTTTTAACTTTCATCCATGGCTTTATTTGTTTTTGGTGCCAGCACTCTCTATGAGACTTTGGGCTGAGGAAAGAAAAACCGGTACCCTAGAACTGCTACTGACACTGCCGTTAAGTTTGAAGGATGCGGTGATTGGAAAGTTTCTTGCCGCTTGGGTGTTTACTGGTATTGCATTGGCGCTTACCTTCCCAGTTTGGATTAGCGTCAATTATCTCGGTGATCCAGATAATGGTGTAATTTTAGCTAGTTACATTGGTAGCTGGCTAATGGCTGGTGGATATATGGCGATCGGCAGCTGCCTGTCTGCTGCAACAAATAATCAAGTCATCGCGTTTATATTGACGGTACTGGTGTGCTTTTTGTTTGTTGTGACAGGGTTCCCAATTGTTATGGATTGGGCCAATGCAATATTTCCCGAACCCATCGTTGATGCGATTGCTGAGTTGAGTTTTCTGTCACACTTTAGAGAAATTAGTAAAGGTGTTCTTGATCTAAGAGATATATTTTACTTCCTTGCCATGATTGTAAGCTGGATGCTGGCGACTGCAATCGTGATAGATATGAAAAAGGCTTAACCGCTGGGTAAACTGAAATTACGTTCTAAATTTAATCACAATCACCCCAACTTTATGAGTTTGAAATTCAGTGTAAGGAAATAAGGAGTTTAATGTAGATGGCTTCAAAAAAATGGTTTTCAGGATTTGGGCTTGCCTCGTTGGCTTTAGGTACTCTAGCCTTGCTTGGCTTAGTCAGTGGGCTGGGTAGCGCTTTGCGCTTTGATCTGACAGAGAATTCTCTATACACCTTATCAGAAGGCACAGAGAATATTGTTGATTCGATTGAAAAGCCTGTCACACTAAAGCTGTTTTTTTCTTATTCTGCCGCTCGAGATTTGCCTGAAATTCGCAGTTACGGGCGCAGAGTTGAGTCTCTGCTCAAAGAGATTGTCTTGCTCAATGAGGATAAGCTAGACGTTGTTGTGATTGACCCAGAGCCATTCTCAGAGGAAGAGGATGCTGCTGCAGAGCTAGGTTTGCAAGCAGTACCAGTAAGCTCTGGAGATGAAATATTCTTCGGTATTGCTGCAGTTAATGATTCTGGGGACAAAGAAGTGATACCTTTCTTACGCCCTGACAAACAAGCATTTCTAGAATATGAGCTAGCACAAGCTATTTACAGATTGGGGTTGTCTAAGGTGCCGACCGTTGGCTTAATGTCCACTTTGGATGTTAGGGGTGGCTTTGATATGATGACCCGTCGACCAAAGCAACCTTGGATGATATTTAGCCAGTTAGAGCAGGTGTTCAACATAGAAGATGTCAGCTCGGATGTTACTGAATTGCCAGAGAGTATCGATCTTTTAATGCTGATTCATCCTAAGGGCTTATCCGATGATACGCTTTATGCAATAGATCAGTTTGTTTTGGCAGGTGGGCGTTTGATTGTATTTCTCGACCCACGTTCTGAATGGGATCAACCTAGCATGCCAATGGGTGGTGAGCATGAGAATGCCTCGAGCTTAGACCAGTTACTGGCTCAGTGGGGGGTGTCCATGCCTCAAAAAGTACTATTGGACGATGGTCGGGCCGCGCAGGTGAGTGGTGGTGCACGCTCAAATGTCAGACACTTGGGTGTTTACAGCTTTACAGGTGGTGATTTTGATACCGATGATGTAGCAACAAGCCAACTCAATTCTTTAAATATGGCAACATCTGGCGTTTTTGTACCTGCAGAAGGTGATTCTCAAGTGCAGTTCATACCTTTATTGAAATCCAGTAAAAGTGCTACCTTAACGGAGCCTGAGAGATTTAAAAACTTGACTGATCCAAGGTCGCTTTCTTACGACTTTAAACCTGACAACAAAGCCTACGCCATTGTTGCTCGCTTATCTGGGAACGCTAAAACTGCCTTCCCAGATGGGGTGGGGGTTCCTGAGCCAGTTGATGAAGCAGGGGATGCAGATACTGTTGAAACCCAAGATGTAGCTGATGATTCTGGTGATGATAAAGCGCCTATTAAGTATGAGAAGAAAGCTAATCATTTAGACAATGGTGAGATTCAAGTGATGCTTGTTGCTGATACTGATCTCCTCGCAGACCAGCTATGGGTGCAGGTTCAGAGTTTCTTCGGTCAGACAATCGCACAGCCTTTCTCTGATAATGGTACTTTTGTCATGAATGCAGTGGAAAACTTGTTGGGTAGTAGCGACCTAATTAAAATTAGGAGTCGAGCGAGATACTCTCGACCCTTCGATAAAGTTCAAGAGCTACAGCAAAAGGCTGGCCAAGCATTTCGTGAGCGAGAAAAATCTTTAAATGATCGCTTAAAGGAAACGGAAGAAAAGCTGGCTGAATTGCAACAGCCACCGGAAGATGGTGTACTTACCTTAAGCCAAGAGCAGCAAGATGCTTTGGTTGCCTTTCAAGAGGAGCGATTGAAGGTGAGAAAAGAACTTCGAGAGGTTAAGCACCAATTGAATTCAGATATAGATCAGCTGGGTGTTTTTCTTAAATTAATTAATATTCTATTAGTGCCAGGGCTAATTTGCGCCGGGGCACTTTTATTTGGTGTACTAAAACGGGAGAAGGCTTGATGTTTGATGTATTACGGCGATATTTGACAGGTTTTGCTGCAATTATTTATTGTTGCTATGCGTTATTGGTTTCCCCAAACGTGATGTCCAATGAATTAAATCTGAGTGTTTCAGATGAAAGCTTTAGAGTTAATTACAGTGTGGATTTTCAGGGCAATGATATCAGCTCTGACTTAGACTACTTTTATAATGAAGATGTTGAGGTTGGCTTATTAGGTGCTGGCATTTACGTGAGTGGCCGTTCCAATGCTAGTACAGGTCGGCAAACTGCGGGTATAGGTACTCGATTGTTTCATGCTGACTTAGATGGGCCGAATGGTAGTGCATTGTCGTTTGGTGGATTTATAAAGCATAGGCTATCACAAGCTAACCTGCTCAGCGTACGAGCTAGCCTATTTAAGGCGCCAGGTGTGACTTCTTTTGATAGAGTCGAGGATTATCTTGAGTTTACCCTGAGTTTAGAATACCAGTTGTTAGATTCTGCTGACCTATATTTAGGGTATCGGGATTTGGAAGTGGATTTTGGTGATGGAGATGTGGACTTAGATGAGACTTTTATTTTAGGTCTGATTATGAGGTTTTAACTCTGACACTTATTACCATAGATATTCGCTCCAATTAACACTTGGCAGGCAGGGGTTTATACATCATTAAATCTTCAAGTTTAAGGCATAGATGGGTTGGTGTTAGTATTTTTCTTCTAGCGGCCTTCATTGTTTTAAGGGAGCTGATGACTGTGCCAGTTACCCAATTTTCCGATGCGAATGTTACCCTGCCGAATTCGCCTGATTGGTTTGGAGAGTGGGAGCCGATTCAGCTAGCAAATAATACAGAAGAAATGGCTCGGGTTAGTGAGGAGATCTCGAGTGGGAGAATGAGCCTGTATACCCGAGGCGAGCTAGAACTTACGCAAGATAGAGTGATAGATCAATTTTCCCCGAATGATGCCTCAGAAGTGATGGCGCAGATTACGAAGGGTACTCTGGAGGATAAGGACGGGCAATGGCCAACTGAATCAGATGCATCTACGATAATGCCTGGTTGGCTTGTTCAGGTAGCAAGCTTTAAGGAGCTTGAAAATGCAGAGGTGATGAGTAATCTTTTGGTCAGTAAGGGTTATCGTTCTTTCATTCAAGCAGAAAGCCTAGGCGGTAAGGTATTTAATAGAGTATGTATTGGTCCAGAGCTTAGGCGAGAAGATGCAAAATTGCATATTCAAAAGTTGAAGCAAGACATGGGAATAGATGCTTTGCTTAAGCCTTATGTGCCTCAGGTTTGAGTGTTAATACACAATAACACTAATAAAATGTAGTTAAAAAGCAATTTGTTTTTTTTTTGCTTTTTAACTACTTAGCTTGGTACCGGACGAAACCGTATTTGCCTGTACCCAGTTTGATTTTTTTTATTGTTCGACAACTAGATTAAGGGTCCGAAGAAAATTTGTCAGTATAATAATGTTATTTATACTTGTCGAAGTGTTGCTTAGTACTTAGAATCGTAACAACTTCCTGCATTCTGTGAATAAATTAACCGATAAGAAATTATGACCGATAAAAGAAAGCGAAACTTGGACGCTAAAGATGTACCGGATCACCCACCCTTAAAACGTTTGAAGACAGGAAAGCTAGAACGTAGGCTAGGTGTTTTAAAGCTTGGTTTGAAAGCGGGTAGTAGAGTTGTGGCTAGTTCTGCTGCTCATCTGTTTGTGGCAAAAGCAGAAAAGGAGCAGCACAGGCACTCGGTTTTAGCGCGCGAGTCTGAACGGTTTGTCGATGAATTGGGGGAGTACAAGGGTAGTGTTGTTAAAATTGGTCAGATGATGGCTTTGTGGGGCGAGCACTATCTGCCGTCGGAAGTGACAGAAGCGCTCCATAAATTAGAAGATAATACAGCTCATATGAGCTGGGAGTTGATGGAAGAAGTGTTACAGTCTAACTTGTCTGCTGAAAAGCTTGCGGAGTTAGAGATTGACCCATTTCCTATTGGTGCTGCTAGCCTTGGCCAGGTTCATCGTGCTGTTAGAAAATCTGATGGCGCACAACTTTGCCTAAAGATTCAGTATCCTGGTGTTGCTGAAGCAATTGACTCAGATCTGGATATGGTTGAGCTTTTACTAAAGGTTTCTCGAATTGTGCCATTCACCCAGGGTTTTAAACTCTGGTTCGAAGAGATTAGGCGATTATTAAAACAAGAGGTTGACTACTTACAGGAAGCGGAAACAACCATACGTTTCAAGGAATTCTTAAAAGATGATCCACGTTATGTGGTACCGAGTGTCTATAAAGAATATTCGAATAACCGAATCATAGCTTTCTCCTATGAAGAGGGAGAACGTATTTCTTCTGATTTAGTCGTTAACCTGAGTGCAAATCGCCGAAACAAGCTTGCTGAGACATGCCTAGATCTATGTTGGCGCGAAGTCTTTGAA
>JAYPYM010000113.1:3462-14042 GCA_038135915.1 Gammaproteobacteria bacterium | reverse complement strand
CGATAAACATGATAACAACCATCGGCCCAAAATGAATGAAGGCATTGTCATTAAAGTCAACGCCAATCAAAGATATGCTTCAAACAGTGAAACACAAGCATATTTCAGGCAACTCTGTAAGGACAAAGAAATACCGCTACAAGAGTTTGTTTGTAGAAACGACATGCCATGTGGTAGTACTATAGGGCCAATTTCAGCGACACAACTCGGTATTCGCACACTTGATGTAGGCGTACCAACGCTAGGTATGCATTCTTGCCGAGAATTGGCTGGCTATAAAGATGCGTATTCTTTATACAGGGCGCTGTGTGCCTACTTTCAGAAGAAAATTAGATAAATATCTCGCTACTCATAAGGCTTCATTAAGGGGCCTTCGATAATAATAAAGCCACATTGGGGTTCACATGAAACTACTAGCAGGTAAACGCGTCCTTATTTTAGGCATCGCGAGTAAGCATTCCATCGCCTACGGTATTGCAGATAAAATGTTCCAAGAAGGGGCCGAACTAGTCCTCACTTATCAAAATGAGAGATTAAAAGATCGCGTTTTAACCTTTGCAGAGGGATGGGGCAAGGCACAGGCTTTCCCGCTAGATGTTCAAAACGACGCGCAAATCGACGATCTATTTTCAGAGATTAGATCAATTTGGCCTGAAGGTATAGACACGATTATTCATTCCATTGGTTTTGCACCAGCAGAAGAGCTGGCTGGTAATTATGCCGATGTGACCACTCGGGCTGGTTTCCAAGCGGCGCACGATATCAGTAGCTACAGCTTCACAGCAGTCGCCAAAGCAGGTAAAGACTTGTTAGCAATGCGTGGGGGAAATCTTCTAACGCTTACCTATCAAGCATCACAAAAAGTTGCACCTAACTACAATGTCATGGGCTTAGCAAAAGCCAGTCTTGAAGCAAGTGTTAGATATCTAGCAACAGCGCTTGGGCCAAAAGGCATTAGGGTAAACGCCATTTCTGCTGGCCCGATAAAAACACTCGCCGCCTCAGGTATTAAAAATTTCCGTAAATTACTCGCTCATAATGAAAAGATTACACCGCTAAGAAAAAATGTCACTACTGAAGAAGTGGCAAATGCTGCTGTTTTCTTATCTTCAGACCTAGCAAGCGCGATCACTGGCGAAATACTGCATGTAGACGCTGGACTGTCGACACAGGCCTGCTACCCTGCTGATATTGAGTAGAACGCTAAAGCCAATGTAAAAGAACCGTTACAACCTTCATTTATACAAATGTCAACGATAGGAAGTTATTTATCATCTCTTTCATACTCCTTAAATTCATTCGGCTTCCATGTTCTAATAGCGAGCATCATGCCTGTCACTTGCCTATTCTCAAATGCTTGACCACTTTCAATTTGAATATCATTGTTAAAGTCTTGGGATAATCTGCGTAATTTACCAACAAACTTTTCGCGAAGCCTTTTTGATGAAATACCAGAAAGGAAAGTAAAGGCTTCATCTTCATCAGAGAAACTATAGTTTAAGAAATCGCCTTGCAGTTTGTTAACAAAATATTTTTGTATTGGCCCATTATTACGCCAACTAAAATTCGGCGATATTAACAACTTAATACGATCATTGGGATGCAATTCTAAAATACCGAGACGGTCCAAATGGGTTAAAGCAGTAACGATATCAGGGTATTCGATCTTATATTTATTTTGAATCTCCCTGATCGGCAATCCATGTACCACCAAATAGGTAATAAAAAATTGCTTCTGATCCTTAACTAGCTCCATTTCCTGAGATTCGGTCAGCTGCTCAATCAATTGTTTGTTTGCAGATACTTGCTTAGCCAACTCTAGAATATCCAGTCCGGCTATCTCACAGATTTTATCAAATGTGTCCAGATAGAAACGCTTTTCTGAAAACATTCGTTTAATATTGGCCTCACTCATATTCAATTGCTTGGCTACCTGACTATAGGTAATCCCGCCTGAACGCAATGCGGCCTTAAGGCCTTGAATCAAGGCTGGGGTCTGTGTCATTAGCTAATCCTCCCTAAAGCAACTCAGTTAGCATAGCATTACTATACCAATAGTCGATAAACGCTCCACTTTAAATGTTTTAGTTGATCATAGTGATACTAAACCGAATAATAGCTTTATACAATAAAATGAAGTGGGAGACAATGATGAACCAACCAAATTTCTTAACACCACCCGGGCCGAAGCGCTACCTGCCGTGGCTATGGTTTTTAACCTCTATTTTTTCGCTCCGAATTCTAGGTCAAATGTTACAAGCCTTATTTGGATTCGAGATTTTTTCTTCAGCATCCATTTGGATGGGCAGCAGTATCCCCTACCCTACTTTACTCTTCACGCAAACGACGATGCTGATGGGGATGTTATTGACGAATGTGCTCATTCACCAAGAAAAGTTTAGTCTGTCGGAAAAGCGTTCTCACCTACTGAAATGGACGGCGTTTTTCTACCTGGGATCAATGTTACTAAGATTACTGCTGGGCTCCACACTTTTAAAAGAACATGCTTGGTTTGACAAACCCATACCAACTTTAACGCATATCTTTCTTTCACAATACCTTCTCACATTAGCTTGCTGTAGTGTAAAAAAACAAAAACTCATCACAGAAACGAGAGCCTATTTTGTTTATCCAACCACTTTTATTATTTGCCTCAGCTACTTTTGGGTCTTAGTTCAATCAACAGAATTGCCCTACTTCCTGATCGTAAATACCCTGGTTGGCCTCACAACCTTATCGATATTCTTCCTTGAAATCGCTGAACCTTATAGAAACACCTGGGTGCCAAAATACAAGGAGCTTGCAAGTGATGTCTCTACACTCATCATGATCCAGATCATACTCCCCAAAATGATTGCCTACGGGGCAGCTATGTATATGTTATCCAATGTGCAACTAGAAATATTTGCCGATACCATCGATTACAAGGCCTTACCAATATGGCTGCAGGTAATCGTTATGATTCTCACTGCTGACTTCTTTCGATACTGGTTTCACCGTTGGTCACATACATGCAAACCGCTATGGACACTTCACAAAATACACCACACCCCTAATAAACTGTACACAGTTAATGTTGGCAGATTTCATGTAGCAGATAAAAGTTTTCATGTCCTCATCGACACAGTACCCTTTATTCTATTGGGCGTTAGCGAACTAGCGCTTTCTCTTTACTTTCTATGCTACGCGATAAATGGTGTTTTTCAGCATTCAAATCTGCCGCTTCGGTATGGGTTACTCAATTATTTAATCAGCACCAGTGAAATGCATCGATGGCATCACTCTGTATCAATGAGGGAGGCTCAATCAAATTTCGGTAATACAACCATCATTTGGGATATTTTATTTGGATCCTATTACAACCCAAATCAAGCAGAAGTTAAAAAAGTTGGAATCAGTAACCCACTACAAAAAGTAATTTGAATGATCAGAGGAATCACCTATGTTATGCATCAAAACACATCTGAAAAACGGATTAAATAAAATCAGCGCGGTATTCTGTTTAATATCTACCTTTTTCCATTGGTTAAGATTAAGTATCGCCTGCATTCATCCCAAAATAGCACAAGAAATGTCAATCAAAAAAATTATCTCCAACCACGCAGACACCGTATTCGGCACCAAACATCAGTTTAAGTCAATTAAAGATTTTGACACATATAAACAAATGGTGCCATTACATAACTATGATTCACTGTCAGAATATATCGAGATTCAAAGAAATACCCAGAACACTATGCTGACTAGCGATCAACCCATCTTCTATCTAAAAACAAGCGGCACTACTTCATCTGAGAAATTTATACCATATACCTTGCCTGGATATAAACAACTATCTAGGCAACAGAACCTCGCAGCGTACCAATGCAAACGAATTTTTCCAAAAGCTTTTAAAGGCAATCAATTACTCATCACTGGTTCTCCCGTAGAAGGTTATTTTTCAAATGAAATACCATTCGGATCAGCTACTGGTGTCATGAGAGACAGCATGCAAAATTGGATGCAGAACAAGTTTAGCTTGCCTGCTTGCGTGTCAGAGATCAAAGATTATGACCTTAAATATCAACTCATTGCTTTGTTTGCAATCATTGATCCGACCATCACTCACATTATTACCGCAAATCCATCCTCTTTAATTCGGTTGATGGAAACCATTAACAACCATTCAGCCAAGCTCATTAAAGCCTTAGAGACTGGTGATCTGAAATGTCTAAACCATAAGAGCGAAGTGATACCGGAGGCATTAAACAATGAGATTCATCGACAGTTAGAACAGAAAATTCAGCATAACCATCGGTACGGTAATAATCTACAAAGAATAATAGAAAAACACCCAGAAAAAGAAATACTATGCACTGATTTATGGCCTAACCTAGCGCTCATCACTACCTGGACTTCAGGTAGCGTATGCATACCCCTAAGTGGATTTCTAAGCAAGTTACCAGAATCTGTCAAAGTATACGACCCTGGCTATTTAGCAAGCGAATGTAGATTTACGGTGACAATAGACACCATAAATCAATCTGGATTACCCCTACTCAACGATCATTACTATGAATTTTTTGATACTAAAACTTGGTCTTCGTTAACAGAAAAAGAAAGGGCTTTTCATTGTCAGTCCTATATACCCCCCAAGTCCCTACACGAGCTTCAGGTAAACGAAGAATACTACATCATTGTAACAACCAATACAGGCTTGTACCGATACTTCATGAATGACATCGTGACTGTGACAGGTTTCCACAAGAAAACTCCACTTCTCAAATTCCTCCAGAAAGGCAAAGGCGTTACTAACCTAACTGGAGAAAAGTTACATGAATCACAACTACTGAAAAGCGTAGAAAGTGTATGTCATGCCCATGATATTAAGCCAACCTATATTCACGGTCTTGCAAACGAAAAAAAATGCAGTTATCAGGTTTTTATCGAGAGCCATAAAGAAAATGAATTAAATACAACAGAATTAGAAAATTTGGAAAACGAAATTGACCACATTATTTCTGAAAGCAACGCCGAATACAAAGAAAAAAGAGCCAGTAATCGCCTGAAACAGCTTAAGCTGTCGTTTCTTAAGCCAGGTTGCTACGAGCAATACAAACAACATCTTCTAAAGAAAGGACAACGGGAAGCTCAATTCAAAACCATTTCTATCGGATATGTCAGCAGCAATGAATTTGAATTCGAAAAATACACTATCCAATCCAGCAGGTAATAGTTAATGAAAAATAAAATTTGTAGATCTTGTGAAGTGAAGGAATTCAATTCACCATTCAAACACAGTGTTACACATAATAGCGCCAACCGACAATCCGCCAGCTCTATTATTGTAAAAATCAATAATCATGTGAATCCAAATCTAACCATTAGGGGTTATGGGGAGTCATGCCCTAGACCATATGTTACTGGTGAGACCCTTTCAGGGGCTTTGGAGTTCATTCATAGTATTAAAAACCAGGTTCTCACAGACATTCATTCTGCACAGGATCTAATATATTGGGTAAACCAATATCAATCTATGATAGATGAGCACCCAGCGGCGTGGTGCGCACTTGAGTTGGCCCTATTAGACTCAATTGCACGCATTCACCATGTTTCCATTGAAAAACTACTATCTATTCCCGGTAGACAAAAGTTACCTTGTTACACTGGCATTATTTCAGATGGATCAAGCAACTACTTTGACCTTCAACTGAACCGATACTTAAAGTACCATATGAAAGACCTGAAACTAAAACTATCCGGAGACATCGATAAGGACATATATAGAATTCAAAAAATAAAAGATACCATACCAAATGCACGAGTTAGAGTAGATGCAAACAATCTATGGAACGATGTAGAGACCGCTATTACTGATATCAATCAATTCAAACAAGATATTCTTGCCGTAGAAGAACCGTTAGTATCAAAGAGCATAGCGGATTCAAGATCACTCGCTAAAGAAACAGGCACTAAAATCATACTGGATGAAAGCTTTCTAACCATTAGCGATCTGAAAGACAATTTTAAACGGGGAGAACAACACCTGATTCCAAACCTAAGGATATCAAAATTAGGCGGTTTAATTAGAACCCTTGAAATTACTAAAGCCTCAAGAACAATGAACATAGGCGTCATACTGGGCTCTCAGGTCGGCGAAACGAGCCTGCTATGTAGAGCTGGTTTATGTGTAGCCAATGACTTGGATAATCAGCTGATCGCAGCTGAAGGAGCCTACAGTGATCACTTACTTAAACAAGATCCATTTTATCCGAAGCTAAGGTTTGATAAATATGGTTTGATCGCAACTGATATGTCTTTATTATTGTCGCAAAATGGATTTGGCATGAGGCCTTTGGAATAGAACTAGACGGCCCAACCAAAAATAACGTTAGATAATATCAGCACCTTTTCGACCAGGTAAACAAACTTATAAAATAATACAGCACTGGTTAGCTAAATCTGCTTCTAATTTCTCACTTTTATCACGAACATCCTTAAAGTCGGTGATATTTTTATCGATCCTGGCGTTAAGCTCAGCAACTTCTTGCTCAGTTAAAAATCGAGGGTGCAACCCTGGTAATTCACTTTTTAAACCTCTAAGATTTTTTATGGCATCTCTGCAATCAGACGCAATTAGTTGTACTGAAGTTGAATCGAAAGCTGCCGGGTTCTCATTCACCTGATTCTTATTTTCATCATATAAGCTCTGATAGGTAGCTGGATCTCCTGCATCTGTAATTCTTTGATTAAAATTAATATAGTCTCTATTGGCGGGCAATGGGTTCATATTACTACTCCAAATATTTAGATTTAATTCTTTATGATATCACAAAAAAGTAAACATAATTGCTTCAATGAATTTTTTCTAACACATTTATATGAATCTTTATCGCTATGCTTAAACATATTTCAAACATCTGATTGATCATTCAACATCGATTAGCCAAAGGGAAAAGATAGGTTCGTTGTGTGAAATTTAAAATTCGTTTATATTTACCTTCAATCGAAAAATAGGAATTCGTTACTTGTGCTTTTTATCACATAATCAGTTTGCTTTAACTTACTCATTAAGAACAATAAATATATGAAAACCACCGGATCACAAAGATCTGAATTTGACAAACATACAGCAGCTAAAGTTGTTACACGAGCTATCAGAAGAACTGGTCACCTTAAAAATATAAGGAAATCGTTCAGCTCAGACCAACGACTCTTAACCTACCAAAAGAATCTTTCTAAACCAGAAAATTGGCGAATTAAAGCGATCCATGAACATCAGCAACCCGAAAGGTTATTATCTGAGTTCACCGATACATTCACAGGGCGTTCTGAATTATTCGTTTCCATTATTAAGAGCGATGGAAGTATTCTAGGCGATAAAAATTTTAAAAAAATATGTGAAGCATTATCGGCAGGAAATAGAAAAATCCTATGGACACTCAATAGTAACTCAGATTTAGTACTGGGTATGATAGACGATAATGATGCAGTGCTACACCACTCGATTCTTGCAAATGCCAATGAACAGATGGTTAATATCCTAGAACAAAGCGACAATTGGGACGAAGCCTCACGTGAACTAAACTCAACTTGGCTTGCTGAAAACCCCGAGATTCAAAGGCGAGTTGGAAAAAAAGTCATTTCAGCGGGTGAAATGAGCACAGAAATGATAGGCAAGGAGACTTTAAAACTTGTTGTAGATAATGAATCTGAAAATTTCCAGCCTTCTGAAACCTCCTTATTTGGGCTAGTACGTTATTACAAAGATATCTTATTAACGTCCTTAAATAAGTCATCTGGAACAAATCAATTTGCTGATGCAGAAAGATCTTATGTCATTCCTACCAAAGCATTTGCTTTCCATGAGTCACTCACATTTCAGAATGTTTACGGCGAATTGAACCCAGATTCTTACAAAGAAGATGAGCTCTTTGGGCTCATGCATGGAGATGCATTTATAAAAGACACCAGGCTGGAGGGTTCGCAACACTCTTTAGCTTGCGCAGCAATTGCAGCTCGACTCAAGGATGCCATTCAACACCCTAAAGACGGGCTAATAGATTTATCTTCAATGACTGATCGGCTTGAAAAATCAAGCGTAAAATTGTTGAATATGTCAGAACGCGCTCAAGAGCTTGAATCGATCAGTACCAGTCAGGACCTAATCCCATTAATAGAAGGTGATGAAGAAAAATCTGGATACAAACAGCAAATTCGTGATTTAAAACCAGGTGAAACTTTTGAATTATCTAGCGTGGCTAGTGAGACACCAGATGAAGCCGGAAAATCACCCGGTGAAACTTTCGAATTAACAGTTGTTTGGCGTGGCAGTAAAACTGGGCACATCATGATTTATAGTACTCTGCAAATACAACCTGAGAACGATGAACACGGGGAACCATTATACACATTGAGTGTCATCAATACGGGCAACGGTACGGAAAAATATCACCCTGTTAAGACGAGCGCTGATGGAAACAAACAGTTAATACAATCAGAAATATTTAAGAAAGATATTCCCTTATCAGCACTCTGTAAAAAGGACGATCCTTTCCTGCAGGCTCTGCTGGAGCCTAAAGTAACTACACATGAGCCATGGGGTCCGGACACGATCTATGAGCTTATTAACAAGCTACCAGGTACACCTGTGCCTGCTTCTACAGATCTAAAAGATTATTCGACCGCTCAACGTGCAGGCACATGCACGTTCAAACCGACAAAAAAAGTGGCAAGTAGAGACTTAACAGAAAAAGAATATAAGCGCCTCTGGCTTGAACTAGACATTCGGGATATGAAAGCATTTCTTGATAAGTGGAAAAGTGAGCTCAGCTCAAACGAAACAAAGCGGATTTTGCTAGAGAAAACAAATGAAAACCTATCTCGTCGTGTAGAAAAGCTTTGGACAAAAGGCTACCTATCTGAAACCGAGAGAAAAAAAGCGAAAGAGGTTTTAAGCAATCTTAGAAAGGAAATTAACACCGTCAATAGTTCTGATACTGCTAAACCAAAAAAACTTCAGTTGATTACAACTTGGGAACAGGTAGAAGCGCTTGGTCCGATAACCAGTAGTGGTTATTTTCACCCGCATGTGTTTGATCCAAGAATAGACGCTGCAACAAAGGAAACTATAACAAGATCACTCACCAGTCGCTCCTCAGAACGTCCTCAGTTGAAAAAACCAACAGACACTGGGGCACTACAGAGCTTAATACAGAATTTACATCACTTTGCAGGACAATCAATTGCTGAAAAGAACTTCGAGACCGTATGCGATGTGATTGCAGAGGGATTTCGGATTTTACCTGCTCCGAACCATGATCCAGACAAGGAAACTGGCGACACACTACTACTGCAACAATTCCCTATTGAATCTATTCCGGAAACTACAAGATTACTGACTGAATGTGTTGATGCCTATATCACAGCATTATCAAGGGCACCTGATCCTCACCCAGAACGTATATTGGTGATTTCCAAAGCTATTGCGTTTGTGTACTCTCTTGCTCGTCGTTGTCCAGAAACATGCTTGGATGACGTAGCAAACCCAGTTTCTTTTAGTGCCCCCGCTAAAATACTCGAAAAAACCTATAAAGACCCTGGTCTTTTGCTGCCCCCCTCTGATAATTATCAATTAGAACAACTTTCAAAGTATTTCGACAGGATACGCGCCAACCCAGGTCAGTATGATGAAGATCAAAAAGAGTTGCTTGGTGATGTCTCAGATCACTACCTACACAATCCAAAATTCCCTCTTAAAGAAGAAAAGTTTAGAGGTACTGATCGAGCCACATATAACTACTTCGAAAGCTTACTTAAACAACCTGAATCTGGTGAAGAACTTCAGGAAAGGGTGAGAGCGCATTCAAACCATGAGTCACTCCCTTACCTGATTGCAACTTTACATACCGATTTAGGAAACAAAAACCTACTTAAGGGTGCATTAGCACCAATCGCTTATCTACGGCGATTAGTATATCTCAGCCAGTTTGATATTTTACGAAATTCAAAAGGAATTCGAGACAGCGCCCTAAAAGGCGAAATATTCAAGCTAACCCTAGACGATGGCACTGAGAAGGACGATGAGCTTGTCGTAAACACTTCCTTATCACAAAACCTAATTTATGAGGGTGGCCTATCTCGACGATCACTCAACCCTCAAAAGCAGGGCTTATTACGTTCTTTTGAGCAGGAGGGACCTCTTTCCATTATTACGCTCGGTCAATCTGAAATTAGTACTGATGGAAGAAGGGAAATAGAGGTTTCTCAAGAAGAAACCTTACCTGTTCGCCATTCTGAAAACAAAGCAATGCTTGCATCTCGCTTAGGTGACGAGCCGAACGACACTGGACTACTCGATGCTAGAATGCGGATGGTTCCGAAACTATCCGCCCCTATGCTGATTGCATATTACAACGAACATATCGAAGAGTTGATTAAGCCAGAAGCTCAACAGCATCTTGAATTACTGTTACTGAGAAACGAACCCTACGAAATTACGTCTTTTACCAGAGAAAGTTGGCGCAACAATATAGCCCCTTCGCACATAGATCATGGGCTCCTACACCGAGAAATACAGCACAATCAACAAACCACTCTTG
>JAYPYM010000113.1:0-3452 GCA_038135915.1 Gammaproteobacteria bacterium | reverse complement strand
ACTATAACCAACAGAACAAACTGGCGCCCATGCTCTTAATGACCCGCCTCTGCCAGGATCTCAAAAAACATATGGACTTACTTGAAATCGATCCAGGTGATGACTTTCCTGATAGCATTAGCTTGCTTAAACTAATGCTACAGAATGATCACTTCAACACAGAAGAGAAAGCAGCAGTACATGAGCACATTGTTGCATTTTTAGGTGATAAACCGCAACTTACCTCAGCTGAAACAAATCTACTGCTCCAATCGGCAGCGACTGTCGAATACCATACGAAACCAAGTTCGCTAGCAAATTTACTCATTGAACACCGTTATCGACAATCTTTAGTTCGGCATCAAGATCAAGTGAAAGCACTGTTTCAATCGCAAGGCAAGGATTTGCTCAATAAATTACTCGATAACATGGTTTCAATCACTGAGGAAACTTTACCACCGCTCCCCTTTGATGAGTGGCAAGGTGACTACCCTTGCTTTAAGAAACAAAACATCATTGTCGATGTTCGTACCGGCGCAGTTTATGCCGATCAAACCCAAGTCATAAAGGATTATGTGTCCCAAGATATTGTAAAATCCAAGGCATATCGCTGCTGTTTTGGAAGTCAGCCTTTATCCGCAGTTCGAATCCCAAACGGGTATCGTATACCCGATGAAGATGTCGATATCTTATTTTCAAAACACCAAAGTGATGGACCAGTCATTCTAAAAAAATTTGATGTTCCAAAGAACCCAAGGGCACGATACCACTTCCATAAAGATCAAAAACCCCTATATCAACTAGTAGAGCCTAATCAAGACGACAGTATGCACAGCCCAGAACTTTGGTTACCAGAAGCCATGCATCGGGATTATCTCGTTTGGCAAAGTACTGATATTCTTTCAGATTATAAGTACATCATCACGTCGCGTGAGTCTGGGAAAATAAGTTATCTTGTTGAGTCTTCATCGCGCGATGAATTTAATGTACATCCAGTTGATCAACTAGATGAATCGTTAGTTGGTCTAAAAAATTGTGAGATTGATTTTATTTCAGGTTTCGAGACGCCAGAACAAACGCTAATTTACAAGAATAACGAAACTAACCAGTTGTCTAGGCTTGAATTACCCCGGTACGGCCTTACCTTTACAAGAGCTAAGGATGGCGAGCTGAATTGGCATAATCCACGTTATTACTTAAATACACAACGAACACAAAATCCTAAGGACCCAATATTAAGTGGGTTTCACGGATACATAGAGCTGGTTGACCGCGAACATCCAAATGAAAGGCTGCGTTTGATTCCTAAGGGAGACGTCCAGTTACCTGAGCAAGAAAGAGAGAAAAAAGATTTCAGTACCCGATCTATTATAGAACCTGACCACCAATACGTAAAACCCTTCGCTGACGATATTCAAAGTTCAAAGAATACCCTGGATTACTTCGAGGTACGTCTCAATGCTAACGGACAAATAGCCACAAAAAAAATGGAAACCTTACTCCGTTTAGCAGCCATTGAAATTAGCAAGAGAAAATACGATAAAGCAACACTATATATTGAAGAAGCAAAGACTTTTAGTGAGATCTCCGGTATTTCTGAAGGTGCTTGGCAAGCTATGCGATCAATTGCTGAGTTTTATAAGCACAACAAAGATTCCGATGTAGATGCTTGTGCCTGTCGACTCCATTTAGCAGCCTTGATCATTGACAAGGGATTTGGACATCTACCGAAAGAAGTAAACACGATTATGGACAAAAATGGTGATCCCGGCGATTATTGGAAGCTCGTCGAGCAGGATTTATCCACCTATGTGGATGGTATTGGAAATGCTAGCAAACAGGTTTTGTTGGATATCAATCAGTTAGAAGCGCTTAAGCGTGGTTTGGGTTTAGCAGGTACCAGCCTACCCGATCACGTAGCCAACTACATTAGCTCGATTCCAAACTCACCTACAGTTGAAAACACTGGTACATCGGACCTAGTTGCAGAGCAATTTCCTGATAGTACAGCTACCAATTTTTCATCGTGGGCATCGAGCGCTTACGAAAATTACCGTGATGATGTGACTTTTCTGGACCGAGAAGCTATCTTTCAAATGGATTTATTACGCCCAAAAAGAAACGAAGACCTATTGCTTTGCATACCAGAGGTGGTTGACATTGTACAATCTGGAGACTCGGAGACCATCGAACAACTACGTGAAAGATTTAAACTCCTCGATACGCCAAATCATCCAAAAAATGAAGATCAACGCTATCGGGATATCCTGAAACACTTCTTACTTGCGTATTTGAATGACCCTAAAACTGTAACAAGATATTTCGCTAGCCCATACCATTCTATCGTTTCTACTACGGAAGGAACCTTTAGAACGGACCGCCTACGAGCACTCGGCTTAGAAAAATACAGATTCATGGACATAATATATCAGGTGGGCAATGACTTTAGATTGAAACAAGAACCACAATCTGGTTTTCGAGCGCATCACCCAGCCTCTGATGATCTACCAATATCTGCAGAAAGAATGCCTGCTACAGGGGAAGCTTCTAGTACTAGAGCCATTACAACCGCACCTGAAGACCTACCAAAAGCGAATTCTAGACCACTAGAAGAATTAGCACGTAAGGTACTAACATTTGAAGAGGTAAAAAACACCTCTTTGAATACCATTCCAAAAATCCACTACACTCGAGGCGATGATCCAGGCGTTAAAGAAGAAATTGACGCACTCAATGAACATCTAAGAACTTGGCATAAAGCATCAAAAAGTATTGCTAGACTCGACTCAGGTGCACAACTTGATCAAATTTCTGATGAATTAAATGAGATGCTTGATCGAGGTAGAGCCTTCAGTGATTGGCGAAATTCAATCATCGACTATGTAAACTATGACCCCAACCCAGAAAGTGCTTTAAGAAGAGAACTTCAAAGACTTGGGAAAAAGAGAACCGATATTACATTCGACGAGTTGATCGCACGCCTTGCGCAAGGAAATCTTGCGTCGCTAAAGGAGCAAAATCCAAGTTTAACGGATGATCGTCTGGAAATAATTAAAACAGATTTAACTCGATATTTGGTCAAAAAAACAGAAGCCAGACATGCGAGGGAAGCACTTAGAACTGTCAATAAGCTAAAAATCAAACTACAGACCGAATCTGATCCTAGTGAGATTGAAGCATTAAGTAATCGGTTAGCAGATCAACTCAATACCCGTCGTCGCTACGATGTTTGGGCACATCCCGATTATCTCGTATTAGAACACGAAACAGGCTTTTTCTTACGAAAGAATCAAACGGATATTCTAGAACAATTAAACAGTATAGATAAAGATGTGGATACTGCGCAGTACCAAAACTTGATTTACCAGCTTGCGATGGGTAGCGGTAAAACTAAAGTGCTGTTGCCTCTACTTGCACTGGGTAAAGCAGACGGTAAGAATCTGTCTACTGTTGTGGTGCCCAAAGAACTGTTA
>JAYPYM010000112.1:10254-14050 GCA_038135915.1 Gammaproteobacteria bacterium | reverse complement strand
ATTCATGGTTGTAATGATTTGCCAAAAGAGAGATTTTGATCTCATTCGCTGCATCGGAGTATGCTGGGTTATTGGTTAATTCACCTAGATCTCTCAGAAAGAAATAAGCATCGATATTGTGTTCTGTTGAAAACCAGCTGACATGCGGTCCGCCTTTTACTGACTGACCACCATTCGCTTGTGTAACCAGCATCGTTAGCACCCAGTCTCCTATTTTCTGCGCATCCTCAGTGAACATATCGATTTTGTCTGGATCTGTATTTTTAGCATGATTGATGTAAAAAGTGTACGCATAACCTACCCAGGCAATTGCACCAGTCCGGTAGGAAGGATGAGAGTAATGGTCGTGGGTATTGTGAGAGAATCCAATTTTCCCCTCTGAATCAATTAAACGAGACATTGCTGTTAGTATATTTTCTGCAGCTTCGTACTGCCCCTTCATAGTAAAAGCAATAACAGCAACCGCATTGTCATAAATGAAGGATCGACTATATAAGTATGGATACGCAGCATCATGATTTGGAACAACATAACTCACCATAAGACCTTCTCGACCGTCCGCGGGGTTCGGCACAATGGCGTTTGGCACTTGTTGGCTTAATAGCCAATTAACTCTGTTACTTTTCGGCCCAGCAAGCCCAATCTCAGCAATAAAAAAAACCATGGTTATGGCAAGCAAAAACTTTGGCATTTCTTTCTCCTTATTATTAAATTGATTTACACTTTCAAATAGCTAATGCAGCCACATAGAGAGATAGCATAATAGCATAAGCTGTGTTTGTTTTGGACTTAATCCACGCAGGTAAATTCAAGTTTCTTGTTTCAATTTGTATCTTTCAGGCAAAATACCTATTTCCAAACTGAGGGCAACTTATGTGCGGTCGATTAGATATTATTGAAGCGCCTATCCTTAAATGGATAGGCAGTGAATTCAACATCAATATTCAATTGAAGACAAACCGGGAACATCGACCAACTCAATACTTAACCGCTTTATATTCCCAACAGCAGCGGGTGAGCGCCCAAACTTATCAGTGGGGCATCAAACCTGATTGGTCAAAGCGGCATATTATCAATGCACAGGGTGAAACCGTACAAACAAAAAAAACATTTAAACATGCCTTTAAATTTGCAAGGTGTCTCGTACCCTGTATGGGTTGGTATGAATGGAAAGACGAAGGAGGCCCTAAGAAGCAAAAATACGCTTTCAGCCACGCATCATCAACACCCCTTTTAATGGCGGCGATTGGGTTTGCATCAGAGTCCGGCACACAGATTGTGACTATCACTACAAAAGCCACTGAATCAATTGGACATATTCACCATCGAATGCCTCTCTTATTGCACCCTGAAATGGCTATTGATTGGCTGGAAACTGAAAACCAACATCAGCTTGATTCAATGCTGATGTATGGTCATCAGGGTGAAATAACATATTCCAAGTTAGCCTAAACAATCAGGGTAACTCGCCCTGAACCTAGTTATTGCCCCGCCATTATTCCTAATTTCAGTTTAAACCTGAATTCTCGTAACAAACGGATATACTTAGTGTGTACCTTTCTCATTTTAAGCTTAGATGTTGATAGATTGAATCTACGAGAAAGATAAACACCATAATGAATGGAATTAATACGACACCATAAGGCGAATCAGAATTGTTTGCAAAGAAGCTCAATAATCATCTAGAGAAAGTATGATGGGTTCAATCAATATTTCTTATAAAATCGTGCTTAATGATTCTCGAGTAGAGGTATTTGATTTTCAGCTCTCAGAAGACAGCTTCGACTTGGTCTCAAAACCCAAGGATGATCCTCCCGAATGGGCTAAGTTAGAGCACCAGCAATGTTCCCATTGCCCCCTGAGCGAGAAGGATACCGAATACTGTCCCTTGGCACTTCAATTACACGAAATTGTAGATCGATTCCATGATACCAAGTCCATCGATCAAGTAGAAATGGAAGTCATCACACTAGACCGTAGGGTTATTCAGAAGACAGATATTCAAAGGGTGATTGCATCCATGTTGGATTTAATCTTTCCTAGCTGTGGGTGTCCTAAAACTGAATGTATGCGACCTATGTCTAGGTTTCATTTGCCGTTAGCTTCAGAGGAAGAGAGAGTTTTTCGTGTCACGGGTATGTATTTATTGGCTCAATATTTTTTAAAAACTTCAAGTCAAGGGGGAAGATTAGGCTTTAAAGGGTTAATTGAAATTTATGAAGACCTTCATATTCTTAACGTTGCTATAGCGAAACGGCTGCGATCTGCGACGAGTTCAGATTCAGCTAAAAATGCAGTGACTTTACTGGATATGTATTCAACCCTGGTGCCCATGTTATTAGAAGATGAATTGGCAGAAATGAGAAGCTTTTTTAAAGCCTATTTACCCGAGATTGAGGAAGCAGCGCCCACAACAAATTATTTTGAGAAATTTAAAGAGCTATCATTTGAGTTAGTCCCCACGGAAGCAGATGAGAGGCCATTATGGATGAGACAGCTAGATCCAGATTATGTATTTCCAGAAGACATGGAGCCTGAAGAGCTAGAAGCATTAGAAGAAACAGAAGCCGACCGGATTTTGAAAAAATCCTCTTTAAAAATTGCACTAGAGCCATTAGCGCCTGAAAAAGATGAGGATTCAGAAGAACCTTCTACACCCTTCAACTCGAACCTACCTAATGATGCTAATCACAAACCCATCATACAATCGGATAACAAGCAAAAGGGTAAAGATTAACTGTTCAGGACAATGAGGTTTCTTAACAAGCCGGTTGGGGCGCAATAAACATTTCCACTTTAAATTAATCAGCATTTAATTCAGCTGCAGTTTAGACAGTTGTATTAGTTTCAATGCACAACAACCTATCACGATATTTGCAATTAGCATTGCCAAGAATATTCCCTGTACATCTAAAAAGTTTTTTAGTATTAGCGCCAGTGGGCAATACAATATAATGAGCCGTGACACCGTGAGTAATAGACCATATACAGGAAAGCCGACACCAGTCAAAGCGCCACTGGTAATCATGGTTAGACCAACAAATAGATAACCCAAAGGCACCAATTTTAAGTAAATAGATGCTGTTTCAAGCACCAGGGGTTCTTCGGAGAACAAACCAATCAGCTCCACCCTAAACACCCAAAATATAGTCGCCACCAATAAGCCCCAAATGACTACAAATTGGTGACCTTTCTTTATCGCGAAATTTGTACGATCGAGATGACCAGCACCATAATTTTGTCCTGCCAATGCACCCATGACCGACGCAACGGCAAGAATAGGTACCATTGCAAATGTTTCCATCCTAGCAGCAATACTATATCCAGCCACCGCAGACGTTCCAAAATCTGAAATCAACCACAAGCTTAATGTAGCAGCTAGGGGAGCAATCAAATTTGTCACAGTCACTGGTACCGCAAGCGAACAAATCGCCTGCCAACTTCTGACACACCCCCTGCGGAAGCAGCTAAAGTCTATTAGGTTAAGCCGATATTTGAGAAAAAAAATAGCCAACACAAAACTAATTGCATAAGCCACAATCGTTGCTAACGCAGCACCTTTCAGCTCCAACCTAGGAAAACCAAATAAACCAAAAATAAAAATTGGATCTAAAATGATGTTCACCAAAGCGACACTCAGCATGATAAAACTAGGCACACGCGTGTCGCCAGCCGCTCGAATGGCCGAATTACCAACCATAGGTACAACAATTAGAAAACAACCCAAAAGCCAAATATTTGTATAATCATTAATCAAAGGCAACACCTCCGGTGATGCCCCCATGATGGTAAATAT
>JAYPYM010000112.1:1091-10244 GCA_038135915.1 Gammaproteobacteria bacterium | reverse complement strand
CGCACCTATATTACGTGCAACTAAGGAAGCAGTACCAGCACCCACCCCAAAAGCCAATGCATTGAGGATGTTAATCAGCGGAAACACAAACCCTATTGCTGCTAACGCTTCTTTTCCCAACTGGGCAACATAAAAAGTATCTACTAAGTACATAGACATAATTGCCAAGATACCTAGCATCATGGGCATAGATAGCCTTACGATATGATTGCAAACAGAACCCTGCGTTAAATCATGTGCAACCAGTCGATCTACACTCATCTCTAATACCAACCTTAACTAAATTAAAATACTTTCAACCAACATGGAATCGGTTGAAAAACAAACTTGGACCCTAAGCGTTTAAAAAATAATAAATTTTTTAAACGAAACTAGTTGACCTACCATGCAGGGAGGATTACATTAGCCCGCCATAAGCTTCGATAGACTTTAATTCTATCAAAATTGAGTTAAAACAAACTTTAATTGATTGATTTTTTAGCTTAGAAGCTTATGATCGGTATGAGGACTCGTCAACGGTTTGGTTTTACGATAAATTCATATTTCAGTAAACATCCAAGTTGAAGCAGACCAGGAAGGTTCTAGAGGGTTGATTAGGTTTCATCTATCAATCAGTTTGGACATGTGTACGTTAGTGGTAATGACTCATGCATTGCCGACCTAAGCAAGACAGCTCGACTATTAGGGAATACACTGGTAGTCCCTGCAAGCTTGTCACCGCTTTCAACGTACGAAACTGGATAACTGACATATCAAGCGGATGTAGATGTAAATGACACACCTATTAAAAATTAATAAGAACCTCTTGTCCTGCGGACTCAAAAGTGTTACCGGTGTTTTCGCGCTAGAAATAGCTGAGACGGCAGAATCTATCTACGGTATCGAAGGTGATAAGCTGCTGAACTTAGCAGGCCTAAATCGGCAAGACCTAGAAACAGAAAATTCGCAAATTCCTAGCTTTCACGTATTCGCCATGGTTCTGAATATTATTCGGCTAACCCAAGATGAAGCTGTTGGTCTTCACCTAGGTAAGCTTCTGACGTTGAAAGCCTTCCATATGCTGGGTTACGTACTCATGAATTGTCGAAACTTGGGTGAGATGCTACAAAGGACACTCAGATACGAACGATTAGTAATGGAATCAAGCTTAACAACTTTTGAGAAAAATAATGATAAGGGAATTCTAAAATGGGAGTTCGACTACTCTGACAGTGAAGCAAGGTATTTTAGAGAATTAGTAATCACTGGCTGGCTAGCTATATCCCGCAGCATGGTGTGTGACCCAAGCTCTATTCAACTAGAAGCCGTACACTTTCCCCACGCCGCGCCCAGCTGTGGTAACAGCGAATACGAACGAATTTACGAATGCCCTGTACACTTCAACGCAGATTTTTGCGGCGTAGTATTTAATTTAGCTACGCTCGACATTCCATATGTTAGCCAAGACCCAATACTCAGCGGGCTAATGCAGCAATACGCTGATATTATGCTTGGCGAACTGAATGAAAACGTATCATTCCTTTCAACTGCCAGATCCACCATCTATCAATTAATGCCCAGTGGGGACTTAAGCTTCGAACGTTTCGCAGAGGAAATGCGCTTAAGCCATAAAATACTCTACAAACGATTCAAAAAAGCGGGCATGACTTATTCAGAGCTGGTCGATGACGTCAGAAGAATTCTCGCCATGATATATCTAGAGAACCTTGACATCAATTTATTAGATGTCGCTTTATTGGTTGGATTTACAGATCAAAGTTCATTTAGCAGAGCCTTCAAGCGCTGGTATGACGAACCGCCTGGTGATTACCGAAAGAAAGCTGTCAAATCTGGAGGGCTATACACAAAAAAAATGGATACGCTCTTGCATACGAATTACTTACCGTCCCACGTAAAGAACAAACAAAAAAGATTCAGCTCATCGAAAAAGCCGGTTTAAGCTAAAATACCTTTAGCTCCAAATATTTACCCTACCAAATAACCATCACATTAAAACTCAGACAGGAATGCACAAGCTATACTCTAATTTAATCATTTAAAAATGGTTCACTTGGAATTAGAAAACGTTAGCTGTTTGAGCTTATTCAGCATTTATTTGGGATTATGCCATGTCACTCATTGCGCC
Organism: Gammaproteobacteria bacterium; assembly: GCA_038135915.1. GTDB lineage: Bacteria > Pseudomonadota > Gammaproteobacteria > Pseudomonadales > UBA6940 > JAYPYM01. Next base: position 8,119 of record JAYPYM010000112.1, on the reverse strand, counting down.
TGCACAAGATTTTCTATCTAGTATCTCTCTGAGTAAAAAATTAACACTCATCATATTAATTGTTTTAGCCCCTGGACTAACCTCCATTGGTTTAATCTCTTATATGAAAAACGAACAGGTAGACGCCTACTCTTCCGCAGCACAAGGGGTAGAGGTGACATCGCTGAAGAATCAGATAGTCAACAGCATTGGTTCCCACCGAGATCTAATGAATCAATACGCTAACGGTCACTCGCAGCTCAAACAGAATATTATCACGAACGAGGCAAACACTGACCTGCTGTTATCAAAACTAGAAAACCTATTCAGTGAGCAACCAGTATTAAAAGAAAAGCTACAAGGGTACAAAAAAGACTGGCATAAACTAAAAATAAATCGTTTCGAACCAAGCGCACAAAACTCGTTTGAAGCACATACAAACATGATTGTAGCACTGAACCACATTCACTTTTACACCAAGAGTTCATATTTTCAAGGGGTCAAAGAAATCAACCTACTCAACTCGCTTGACTTACTAGGTGATAATCTATCAAACTTTTCAGACTTAGTAGACCAAACTAAAACCTTATCAACTGAAATTGCATTGGCAGGCAAGTTTTCACCAAACTCTTTTATTGCAATCAACGCCTCCATATTAAAAGTTGAAAAAGAACTGGGATTTGCTAAATAGCTTCAACCAAGCTTCTAATCAACACACGGTGGACCTGAGTGATTTAAAACAGGAGACTACAAAGTATCTTACATTTATCAAAGAGAAGATGATCGAGCCTAGCAGCATTCAAACAACCAATAATGAAGTATATAATCTAGGCGCCTCTCTTCTTAAGACAATTAGCGCTAAAGAATTACTGATTCAGAAAAATTTAGTCTCTGATATCCAAACAGCAAGCCATCATGCAAAGCAAACTCAACGATTGGTCTTGAGTTTCTTTGCACTAGCAACCCTCTTAAGCGGTTATCTATTTTATGCATTCTACGAAGCAACTATGAAAAGCGTTCAAAACGTGAAAAAAGCAAGCTATAACATGGCGAACGGAGATCTGAGCCAACAAATACCTGTCACCACTAACGACGAACTTGGAGAGATATGTACTGCCATCAACAACATGGGCATTATATTTTCATCCATCATTAAGGAAACTCAAAACACCGTGATGGAAGTCACCTCTCAAGCCAGCGTCATAGACTCTCTGTCCAAAGAAGCCGATCAAGATATGCTAACCCAGCAATCACAATTGGACATGGCAGCTTCAGCAATGACAGAAATGTCGTGTTCGGCTCAAGAAGTCCGAGGCAGCACTGAAAATACTTCACATTCAGCAGGAAGTGCAGAGCAACAAGCCTTCAATGCCGACCAGGTTGCTAGAGAAGCTGTTGGAGAAATTGACACCCTGGTACAGCAAATAGAACAAACCAGCACTGCAATCAACAAATTGGCTGATGACGCTAACAATATTGGTACTGTGACAGATGTTATCCGAGGCATTGCTGAACAGACAAATCTACTGGCGCTTAACGCAGCAATCGAAGCCGCAAGAGCAGGCGAACAAGGACGCGGGTTTGCAGTTGTCGCCGATGAAGTCCGAACGTTAGCACAACGAACTCGAGAGTCTACCGATGAAATCCAATCCATGATTAGCAAATTGCAAGCCGCTTCTTCTAAGGTGGTGGACATCATTCAACATAGCAAAACCAGTGTCGAACAAAGCTCTGAAAAAGTATCTCAAACCTTAGATGCGCTTAACGTGATCAATGGTGCAGTGGGAGAAATAAACATGATGAGCTCACAAATCGCAAGTGCAGCAACACAACAAGCTACAAGTTCAGAAACGTTATCAAACAATATCGCGGAAACCCATCAGCTATCAAGCAAGGCAGTAAAATTAACCAGTGAGATTTCGAAAGCCTCGGGGGATCTAAATGCCGCGTCAGAGAAACTATATAATAAACTGATGAATTATAAGACAGCCTAGAAAAAACTTTGAGCGGTCTGTTTGTAAAGACTATCTCATTTCCACGCCATGTTTAGCAACATACTCTTTTGCTTCATGTATGCGGTAGGTACCAAAGTGGAAAATACTAGCAGCCAATACTGCATCAGCCTTCCCTTCCGTGATGCCTGTTAACAAATGGTCTAAGTTACCCACACCACCTGAAGCAATAGTGGGCACAGTCACCACTTCATTTATGGCCGCCATTAAGGGCAAATCAAAGCCCGCTTGAGTACCATCTTGATCCATGCTGGTGACCAATAGCTCCCCACAGCCAAGCTGCTCCATTTTTTTAGCCCAGCCAATTGCGTCTATACCAGTAGGCTTACGACCACCATGGGTAAAAATCTCCCATTTACCGTCCGAAACTCTTTTAGCATCAATGGCAACAACAATACACTGTATTAATTGCCACCTTATCCGCACCTGCATTTAACAAATTTCTGATATCTACACAGGTACGAACACCACCGCCAACCGTTAGCGGTATGAATACTTGGCCAGCCATACGCTCTACAGTTTTCAACGTGGTGTCTCGGTTCTGATGACTAGCAGTAATGTCTAAAAAAGTGATTTCATCAGCGCCTTCAGCATCATAATAAGTCGCAATTTCCACCGGGTCTCCGGCATCACGTAACGCTTTAAATTTGACGCCCTTTACAACTCGACCATCATCTACATCTAAACAAGGTATAATTCTTTTTGCTAGTCCCATATATAGTACTTTTGTTAATTAATTTTGCTTAAGAATTTGATCTGCTAACGCTTGAGCCTGAGCTAGGTCCAATGTATTTTCATAAATAGCACGACCTGTAATGACACCTGAAATGCCTTTATCAGCAAGGTGACATAAAGCTTTAATATCCTCCAGGTCAGTCACACCACCAGAGGCAATGATTGGGATATTAACCTGCTCTGCAAGCTGCGCAGTTTCTTGGTGATTAAGGCCTTGCATCATACCGTCTCTCGCAATATCGGTATAAACGACGCTATCAACACCCGCCTCTTCAAATGCTTTTACGAGATTAAGCGCTTTCACCTGCGTCACTTCCGCCCAACCTTGAGTAGCCACCAAGCCATTCTTAGCATCCACACCAACAATAATCTTGCCTGGAAATTCACGACATGCTGCTTTGACAAAATCTGGATCTTTGACCGCTTGCGTACCGATAATGACCCAAGATACGCCCACATCAATATATTTAGCAATCGTGTCTAAATTTCTTATCCCTCCGCCCACTTGAACAGGGAAATCTGGAAAGTCTCGACAAATGGAAGCGATCGCCACTTGATTCTGAGGCTTACCTGCAAAAGCACCATCCAAGTCCACAATATGTAAGCGACGTGCTCCTTGGGAACGCCACTTTTCAGCTATTTCCAAGGGTTGATCTGAAAAGATAGATGCATCATCCATCTTACCCTGGCGTAACCGAACGCACTTACCTTCTTTTAAATCTATTGCAGGGATAACAAGCATCAATCACTCTCTCAATAACGCTTAATTTTCTAAAATATGCTTAAGGTGACCAGTTTAAAAAATTCTTTAATAACTGCAAGCCGACTACATGACTTTTTTCGGGGTGAAACTGAACAGCAAACCAATTGTCTTTACCAATGGCAGCCGCAAAATCTACACCGTAATGACACCGGCCAACTGTAGGCACACCTTCATCTGGCACATAGTAACTGTGCACAAAATAAAAACGACTTTGATCTGGTATATTTTGCCATAACACATGGTCTAGCTGCTTCACTTGATTCCAGCCCATGTGGGGTACCTTTATATGATCATCTACAGATTCAAGCGTTTTAGCACTTGGGTTAAAACGCTTCACTTCACCGGCTACCCAATCTAAACAATCAACCCCGTTGTTTTCTTGGCTATGTGTCATTAAGGCTTGCATACCTACACAAATAGCAAGCAAGGGTTTAGTCTGCAAAATCTGTTGCATCACTGGCATCAGACCAAGACTAGACAAACCGCCCATACAATCGCGAATCGCACCGACACCTGGGAAAACCACTTTATCAGCTGCTAAAATTGACTCGGCATCATTGACCAATGTCACCTGCCAGTCTTCTTCGACATCTGCAGCCACTTTTTGGAAAGCTTTATGTACAGAGTGTAGGTTACCTAAACCATAATCAATAATTGCGAGCTTAAGCGTCATCTATCATCGACCTCAACACCTTACTGACTGTTATTAGGAAGCATGGTATGTATCTCAAAGACTTCCTTTAGTGGACGGTACTTGACCGAGCTGACGATCATCTACACCGATCGCCATACGCAAAGCGCGACCTAGCGCTTTAAAAATAGTCTCAGCTTGGTGGTGAGCATTCTTTCCCTTTAAGTTATCAATATGCAAGGTAATAGAAGCGTGATTGACTAGGCCTTGAAAAAACTCTTGGAACAAATCAACATCAAAAGCGCCTATTCGAGCTCGGGTAAATTCTACCGTAGAAAACAGACCAGGACGGCCAGATAAATCTACAACAACTCTCGATAGCGCCTCATCCAAAGGCACATAACTATGCCCATACCTAACCAAACCTTTCTTGTCTCCCCAAGCCTTAGCTAAGGCTTGGCCCAACGTGATACCCACATCTTCTACAGTATGATGTGCATCGATATGAAGGTCGCCTTTCGCTTCAATATCGAGATCAATCAGACCATGGCGGGCAACCTGATCTAACATATGCTCAAGAAAGGGTAGCCCGATATCCAGTTTACTGACACCGCTACCATCTAAGTTAATTGTGACTTTAATTTGAGTCTCGAGCGTATTCCGCTCAACGCTTGCAGTTCGAACCATCAGTGTGGCTCCTCAAGAAAAATTAGAGATCTAATCGTGCAGAACTGATCAGCTGGCATACTAGCAATACACGCGGCTGATTTCAAGCTAATCAGCCCCAACACCTCGGCCTTAACACAAGAGAGCCGCTCAAGACGAATCACTATTAACTGTGAAAAGTGAGGGACTAACATAATGGCCAACGCGGCAACACTTTGATTGCCAACATATCTTTCGAAATGCCCCGGCTACCTTGCAATGGCTGACCAGAATGATGATGAAAACGCTTGAAATGCTGGTAACCAGCAAAGGCAATCATAGCCCCATTATCCGTGCACCAACGCGGCCTAGGGTAATAAATGTCATACTCTCCTGATAACTGCTCAGCAACCGATTGGCGAAGCATTTTGTTCGCACTTACGCCACCCGCTAACACCAATCGCTTTACACCAGTTTGCTTCAGCGCCCTTTTACACTTCAAAATAAGCGTATCAACCACAGCTCTCTGAAAAGCAGCACAAATATTGGCTTTATCTCCAGGCTTTATAGCGCCTTGCTCTGCTTTAATCATCTGAATACGGTTCAAAACCGCGGTTTTTAATCCAGAAAAACTAAAGTCCAAACCCGGCCGATCCACCATTGGTTTTGGAAAAACGATCTCTGGTACTGCAGGGTCATGATCAAAAGTTTCAGCACAAGCAGCGACTTTGGGGCCACCCGGGTAACCCAGATCTAACATTCTAGCGACTTTATCAAATGCCTCTCCAGCTGCATCATCCAGAGAGCTCCCCAACAGCTCATACTGCCCCCAATCATTCGCTCGAATAAGCTGAGTATGACCGCCACTGACTAGTAATGCTATAAAAGGAAAAGCGGGGGGTTCTGCTTCCATCAGGGGTGCAAGTAAATGACCTTCCATGTGGTGAATCTCAACAGAAGGTTTTTGCCAGGCAAAAGCTAAAGACCGCCCAACACAAGCACCAACAAACAGTGCTCCCATTAGGCCTGGCCCCGCTGTATAAGCAATTCCAGTAATATCTTCTTGCTGCACACCCGCTTGATCCATAGTTTCTCTAATAAGCGGAAGCAAGGTTCTAACATGGTCACGAGAGGCTAGCTCTGGAACAACTCCACCATAATTACTATGTATCTCAGCCTGGCTGCGAAGCATTTCTGCCATTATGCCATTATTTTGCGAGTAGAGCGCAACCCCAGTTTCATCACAAGATGTTTCGATACCTAACACAATGATATTTTCAGACATCGCCAACTCAAGAAATAGTAGCAAGAAAAGAGTCTTACAAAAAAAAAGGGCCTAGTAGGTAGGCCCCCTAAATAAAAATCTTTCAAAGATTGCGTTCGCAATCATTATGGAACCGATTATACCCAATACCGAATGTAGGTCAAGTTCTAGTGACAAGAAGATCGGATCCTTTTTAACAGATGAGCCAGTTTATAACATAATTTGCTGAAATTGGTTATACTAAATACCATCGAGCAATTAGAATGCGCTCTCCGCCTAGTAACCTCTAGCGCATTAATCATTCTAAATAATGCAGTCGAAAGGAAGACAAATACAATGAAAGAACGCTCTTCACACGAGCGTGTCACTCCAGAAGATGGTCAACGTATCGGCGTAATTGGTTCAGGTATTGCTGGACTGACTGCGGCCTATTTGCTTAGCAAAAAACATCAAGTGATTCTGTACGAATCAAACAGTTACTTAGGCGGCCAGACTTACACAGAGCAAGTCAATATTGGTGACAAGGTTTATCCTGTCAGTTGCAGTTTTGGGGCCTATAACGACTGGGTGCATCCAAACCTAAAAAAGCTGATGCAGGTGCTGAATGTTGAAAGTGAAGCGACTGATATGAGCTTTAGTGTTCATTGCGGCAAGACGGGATTAGCCTATAGCACTAAAAGCTTAAACACAATTTTCGCACAGCGTAAGAACTTATTCAGACCAAGCTTCATTAGCATGATGCTAGAAGTCTTAAGATTTAATAAAGATACCACAGCAGCACTAGAGAAAGACCAACTGAAAGACAATCAGAGCTTAGCCGACTATTTGGTTGAAAATGAATACATGCCAGAGTTTATTACTCAATATATCATTCCAATGGGCGCGGCGATTTGGCCAGCTTGCAGCCAATCCATGTTCAACTTCCCCATTAAGTACTGCATTCACTTCTTTGAAAACTACGGCATGCTAGGGCTTAAGCATCGCCCCCAATGGCATCGG
>JAYPYM010000112.1:0-1081 GCA_038135915.1 Gammaproteobacteria bacterium | reverse complement strand
AAACGGCTCTGAAAGTTATATCGACGCCATCTCAGAAAGCTTCAAAGATAAGATTCGCCTCAATTCACCCATCGAATCCGTAATTAGATACGCTAAAAAAGTACAGGTATGCACCCTAGCCGGCCAGAAAGAGCAGTTTGATTATTTGATATTTGCCTGTCCAAATGATCATGCTTTAAAGATGCTAGAGGATCCTAGTTATGAAGAGACAAGGATCCTAAACAGTATCCCCTACCAAACCCATGAAGCTGTCTTACATACAGATAAGCAAATCATGCCCAGCACCACGCTTGCCTGGGCAAGCTGGAATTACCATATCCCGGAAACATCAGACGGCTTAGAACATCTATCAGAACAAACGCCTATGGTCACTTATCATCTAAACCGACTGCATGACATTCAGAACACTAAAGATGACTTGTTCCTTACCCTAAACAGAAATCATCATATTGACTCAAAGAAAATCATCAATACTTATCAGTTCAGGTATCCGCTTTTCACTTCAACTGGGCGAATGGCACAAAAGAAATTCAGAGAAATCAGCGGCCATAACCGCACCTACTATTGTGGAGCATACTGGTATAATGGCTCTCACGAAGATGGGGTAAACAGCGCTATTCGTGTTGCAAGACGATTTGGGATCTTTTTTTGATATTCAGGCTGACCTGCTTACTTAAGCTGATCCATAATAAGCTGAGATATTGCTGAAAGTGGTGCAGTACGACAAGCAGCTCCGATTTTTACAGCCTCACCTGCCATCCCCCAAACAACACTTGTATCTCTATTTTGAGCAATGGTATGAACGCCTTTTTTTCTCAACGCCAACAAACCCTCTGCACCATCAGTCCCCATACCTGTTAACAGGACGCCCACCATTTTACGATGCTCAATTTTCAACACAGAACGAAATAAATAATCAACAGAAGGTCTAAAGCTATTTACGGGCGGATCATCTGTTAACCGAAGAATCAGTCGATTATCTTTAACTTGAACTACCTTCATGTGCTTACCACCCGATGCGACATACACATGACTGTCTTCCAGCTCTACGCCGTTTACCGCCTCAGTCACTGTCAACATC
>JAYPYM010000111.1:5403-14107 GCA_038135915.1 Gammaproteobacteria bacterium | reverse complement strand
ACATTGGTAAATATGTTACGCACTGAGTTTAATGTCAAACATAGAGTCCATCTTGGGTTTCACTACCCACCCGATCTGGCAAAGGATTTTTATGGTGACCCAAATGCATTAAGGCAAATCCTGCTAAATTTAATCGTCAACGGCATGAAGTTTACCCATGTGGGAGAAGTAAGCGTTCATGTAACAACAACACCTACGACTCAAAATGATCATGTTCAACTCATCATCAGCGTTAAAGACACTGGCATCGGAATACCGGAAGCATCCCTAAACAATATATTCGGCTCATTTTCTCAAGCTGACACCTCTACGACACGCAAGTACGGTGGCACCGGCTTGGGGCTGACCATTACCAAATCTTTAATTGAACTCATGGGAGGAAAAATTCAGGTCAAATCAACAGAAGGTTTAGGTAGCGAGTTCTCAATCTACCTAACCATGAAGCAGGTTCAAATACAATCAAACAAACTTCCAAATAATAACTATGAATCTAGTACAAAAAAAATGGTCACTGATGAAATTGATTTCAGTCAGCTAAGTCTACTCTTAGTCGATGATAATCAAGTTAACCAAAAGTTATTACAAGCAATGGTACGAAAAATTGGATGCCAATCTAAAACTGTAGACAGTGGATTAGCTGCCATTGATGCTATGAAACAACACAACTATGATCTAGTGTTAATGGACTTACAGATGCCCGGAATGGGCGGTTTAGAAGCTACTGAAATCATAAGAAAAGAACTCCAATTGGAAACACCTATCGTGGCACTCACTGCCTGTGCATTTGAAGAGGATCGTAAGAAAAGCCTGACGGCCGGCATGAATGATTTTCTCACAAAACCGATTAATTTTGGTGTATTAAAAGAAAAAATTATTCAATGGGCTGGTAACCAGGGTATTCCTATGGAATACCCTCATCAAAAGAACAGCTAGTTCATCATCCAGGATTTTCTGCCTTGTGGATACTTATCAACTTTGGTCTTAGTCACCGGCGATAGCTTACCATTAACTCGAATTGCAGTAGTCGTACCACCTCCGCTACCACCACCGGTGCCGTCAACAATGTTTCCAGCTCCCAATATCTCAAGCTGGTTGAGGACGCTGTTAGTGCCAACACAGGTTTCATTGTACTTTGAGTCGCTTTGATTTGAAGCATCCTCACAATACGCCCAAGCAGATGTCAGACCTGTGGTAAAATTCGCAGCCAAAATACCTTGATTCTGCAACTGGCTTAATAAAGTATCGAGCTCCACATTACCACTGATATCCCTTCTACAATTAGGTCCGCTTTCGCCGGATGTACAGTTGAACTGTTGGTTAATGGCTTCTGCTCTGTCTTCCTTCCACTGATCGTAGTCTTCATAGCAAGCACCTCGATAATGCCAAAAATTGGTGGCACCATAAGCATAGACATCGCTGCTTTTAGGATGTAAGCCACCAAAATTTTGAATGCCATTACTCGCTCTGGTCAGATTAATCTGTTTCACCTGGTTATTGTGGGAAATCAACACCCTATTCGGTAGATCGCCAGGCTGTTGCTCTTCAAGCTTATTAGTTCGAAGCGGGTTGCTCCAATTTTCTAATTCGATCACATAAGTTAGCATCGCTCCGTCACGACGCCGTCCATTCCGACGCTCCCAATCCCCTTCATTGAACACACAATAAACATCTGTCGGCATTAACCCACCACTACCAATGACATCAGGTGGAATATACTGACTGAAACCGCAGCCACTACAGGTCAAATCACTTCTGGTAAATATCAGAGAGTCTCCGTCATCATCTCTCAATCTGCTGGGGTTACCGTTCCAATTCAATAGTTTTCTATGTATCATGGTTTGATACTCGAGCGAGTTCCAACTCTTACGGCCAATCTTAATCACCGCCCCTGGCGACAAGTCTGCATTAGCCAGTACCACAATGTAACGCTCACCGCTTCTAGGATTAAAGCTTTCAATACTGCCTTGTGCATTTAAATAATCAATCGTGGTCGTCCCAAAGTTGATATCATAACCATGGATATCACTGGTCCAACCTTTTCTGTAACCACTTGAACCATTCAGGTAGGTTTCCATATCAAAGTGTCCGCCGATGAGCCCAGCGTCCCCATTCAACTGAACCAATACGTCAGGGTCAATGTCAGACATCTGTGCAGGCTGCAGTGCATTATGCATTAGCACATCTACATTACCCATATATCTAAGCGCAGTTGGTGCAGACCGTAACCCTGTTGGCCTACCTACGATCATGGGTACTCGACCACCTCTTACCTTGTCTCGATCATCGATGACACCATTCTCATCTTTATCCACGATCGGGCTATCATCACCACCACCCGTCTCGTAATGTAGCTCTGCATCCCAGTTTCGCGCTAATTTGTCAACTCTCGGTCTAGTGACAGTAAACTTCACGCGGCCCGTTCTTACATCAGGATCAACGATCACGCGTGCGCCAGGATTAATACCATACAAGGATACTTGCCAACCCTTATGAATTGACCAATCGATTGTATTGTGACTGACCACGAGGAAAGATTTACCACTTTCTTGAATCTCTCGTCGGTCAATGCGTTGCCATAATAAATCACCTCTGTTTATCTTGCTAAAAGTACCTTCGTTCAAGTCCCATATACCATAGACCCGTTGACTTGTCGTAGAACCAATATCTGATGTTTCAAACAATCTTCCAGTACCAACTATGATCAGGAAGCCATCTCCTGACGGGTGCCTAGTCACTTGTGGCTGCGTCGTAATTGGTCTATCTGCACCTCCGAATGTCTCGAATAGCTCTCCAACAAGTTTCCAATCACCTGGGCCATGCCCAAGTTCAAATTTAAAGAGTTGACCATCGATCGTTCCCGCATAGGCGTAATCAATCACACCATCACCGTTATGATCGACGAGCGCTGGGGCCGATAACCCATTTGGGCTACTAGCACTACCCGTATCCGCTACGATTTTTTTCTTCAGTTGACCGGTTTTAAGGTCAACAATGTATAAAGCAGCCTTACCACTCTGACTGTTGTAACCATTACCAAATACTGCATAATAGTTTGATGTTTCACCGTCGCTTTCCATCAACCTAACGATACCAGGCCTACCATATATATAACCAAGGTCATTGTCTGATCTCGCATCATACTCCCATAGAATCTTTTTATTTCTCCCACTACTACTGCGTTCGGTTCTAATATTTGGGTGCGTCACATCGAGCGCAAAAACGCCCTTTCCACCAGCACCTAAACTACCCACAGCAACTGTCGCCCAACTACCAATGTGGGCATCTCTCACGGTAATACCACCGTCAACAAAGTAGGTATGTATATAATCCGGCGCGGCGAGTTTGTATAAATTATCAATCACCATAGAAGGTACATAGGCATAACGTTCATTACCCGTATCAGCATCGATAACATGTAGCATGCCACCGTTACTGCCAACAAGAATTTCAGCAGTTCTTCTTTTGTGAGTATCTTGAAAGTCTAAATAGCTCTGTTCTAGTATCCACTCAGAAGGTGGGCCCACATGTACCGGGTTCCTGTGGATGATGTCTCCCATAAGTGAGACCCGATTACGCAGATCACCACCAAACTGTAATTCCTCAGATCGTTTGCCACGAACAAAATTCAATACTTTTCTGGACAGCTTAGTTTTTTGATCAGCATTTAAATGCCCGTATCGAAAAGCTTTTTGAGCTCGAACACCGTCATGTTCGCTAAGGAAAATGACTTTTCGACCGGTGTTCCACCAGCTACTCCCCTTATTGGACATTTGCTCTTGCGCGGACCAACCTCTATTGTTATTTGAACTGGATGGTGTAGCCCCATCAAATTTTACCGCAGTTTTTAACTCCCCGTTTCTATCGATGTAATATTCAATTAGGTCGCCCTGCCAACTGCTGTTATCGAACCAAGTTCTGTAAATACGCGTGCTATTACTGATTTGTTTATCGTTCGCCTCTAAAGGGGCAATACTACCAATAGGGCTTAGCTGAGGGTCAAAACGATTTGCTGCAAAACTGAGTGACACACAGCAGCATAACAAAAAGCTAACTGGGAAAACCGCAAATGCCTGTCTCAATTCGACACGAATGGATTGTATATTTTCATTAGATGAGCCACTGACCATGATGCACCTTCAGGGTTTCGTTTGAGATACTTTTTGTTACTAGCTATTGCTACTGCTGTTTATATCCACTGAATAAATTGTTTGCACTTCCCATGTACCAAAAGGATCCCCTTGTTTATCTCTGTAATAATCTTCGTTGGACATGCCTTCTACATCACATATGTAGGCTGCTTCACCTGGCAACACCTCAGTTGTTTTTGCCTGAGTACCATTAGTTGCATTCACAATATAGAAGTTACTAACATATGAAATATCATCACCGGCGGGCCGGTCATTGAGCGACTCGCCTTGTTCCTTTTCCTGCTTAATAAAGCGTGCAGCGATCAGCGCAGATGGTACTTTAGTGGATGGATAACCGCATTTTTCCCAATCAACACTCTGGGCTACCTGGTTGCCCACCTCACCTTGCTCCACACCCATCACTAACTGCTCCTGCAAAGTCAAAGACTCTAGCAATTGCTCTCCCTCTCTGGCAGCCTCCTCGGTATTGTTTCGTCCGGTCAATGCCATCTGGTTCGCATTGGAAATTTTCATTTCCATTAACGTACCTTCTTTGCTATTGATGGTAAGCATCACACAGATAGCAATCAAGAAGACTGTCACCGAAGTGAGTACGACGCCATTTTGTCTTTTTTGGGCGTTCAATATTTTTAAGTATCTCATGGTTGTCAAATCCAAAAATTACAAACTTACCCCTTAGTTAAGACTAAAGTTTCAATCTCGGCATGACATTATTGTAGTACTAATGAAAAACCCCGTGTAAAAATCAATCAAATAGGTAATGCATTATTTATGTATGTTAAAATTAGTAAAAAAAAACCGCCAAAATGGCGGCTTTAGTCAAACCAGTTGCGATCAAAGTGGATCAGGCGTTTCACCAGAACTACCGGTTCCACCCTCACCAAAGATGTCTGATAAATTATCAGTGGCATTCACATCAAACTCAGTAAGCAGTTCGTCTAATGCCGTACCATTCATCATAACCTCAGTAGTGGGTGCAGCATTTTGGTCAAACATGATGCCTTGCCGCAATATGTTACCTTCAGAGGTATCAGTCATGATTGTAAAGAAAATAGCTTGTTCGTCAGCATCATAATCTAAGAACCGATGCACTGCTGCAGGTAACGGCAACTCTAAAATCAGCTGACCAATATTAGCTATCGTGAAACCACCCATCGCCAAGGGAATTTCCATGGGTGTTGTGCCGTCCATATACTGAATCACATAAGTAGCATCACCTGTTACGCCATCCGCCAGAGCTTGCGTTGCAGACAGCTTAACTGCTACTACATAACTAGGCCCACCAGAAATAATAACTTGCTTATTAGTTTCTCCTACGCCATTAACAATGTCTGTCAATTGCGTAGCGATGAGCGTATTACCAGAGCCATCCACCCCAAGGGATACATAGTTTACACAGGCTAACGCAGTAGAAATCGGCTGGAAATCACAATCTAACAAGTAGGCATCAGCCGCATTACTTCTAGTGACCTGTACCAATGCTGCACCGCTACCGAAAGATGGCAGTGGATTTTTTTCATCTGAGCTGCCCGGCGCAATATTGATTCGATTTGACCATAATGGACCTAGTAAGTCTTCCATCAGCACCCCTTCCACATCCCAGTTTTCCGCCATTAATGTTTGCTCAAATAGCACATTATTAGAATCGCTAGGATCGGTAATGATCAATCTGCTCTCGCTCACCCCCGCTTCCAACGTATACTGATCGGGTACGTTGATCCAGCTACCACTGGAAGTATCCAGCAAGAGCATTTCTTCTATTGGAGACTCCGCCACAAAATCTGGTGTTGTGAGGGTGTCATCTAAAAAGAACAGGCCTTCTGTCGCAACACCCAGCGTACCGGATTCTACAAAGCGAGCGTAAAAATACTCGGCACTGTTATTTTGAAAGTCAATTTCAGATTCTATGGATGCTAGGCCAGCCTGTGTGCTCGGATCAATCAGATCAGCCACTAAGCCTGTAACGACTGAAGACTGCATGCCTACAAGATTCGTTACAATGGTACAAAGGGTATTTTCCGTACCTGTGCTGCCCATAGAATCAACGCGAGTCACTGTTCCAGAAAATGTACCCGCAGATGTTGTAAGAGCAATGGTTTCTGTACGCTGGAAGATGTTAGAATCTTGCTGAGCCTGTTCAGTTACAAGCAGATTGATCTCGCCAGAAGCATTGATTTGGCCATAGTCAGCAAAGGGTTCACCTAACTCATCCTTACCGACCCTTAATACAGCGTTACCCAATTGACTGTATTCGATCATATAGTGAGACACATCTAAGGCTGCTGCACCTTCACAAGCTCCAGCTGCGCTAGCATCCTCAACAACACTTTGCACTGTAGCTTCTACAAGGTAAAGACCGTCGATTGACTGATCTGAAAGTTCACAATCATCCCCAACACCGTTAGCATTCACGTCAGCATGGTTTTCTCCGGTTCCGCTTAAGGCGACTGTTGGACATAAGTCCCGATGATCACCAATCAAGTCTCCATCCGAATCACGGGTTTCTGCTGGATTATTGGGTAGATCGTCTTCAGCGTCTGCCACGCCATCAAAATCCGAATCAATCGCCGCCGTTTCACCGCCAGTACCTTCACCGCCAGTACCTTCACCGCCTGTACCTTCACCGCCTGTGCCTTCACCGCCTGTGCCTTCACCGCCTGTGCCTTCACCACCTGTGCCTTCACCGCCTGTTGAAGGGAACGCATCAACTGCTGTCTCATCGAAACTAGCCAGGATATCCGTCATAGCGATACCGTTATAAGTGGGCATAAATGTAGAATCCATATTGTTAGACTGTTTATAACCCACTCTGAGATAATCAACCAAGGTATCAGGTGTACCATCGTTATCCGTATCTTCATTTTCAGGTATCACCGCATAGAAGAGGTTTATCTCATCCTCATCCATACGGAAGATGTTAGCAATATTTTCTGGGATCTCGAAACTCAGCACTAGAGTACCACCTACGACGTCATCAATACTGAAGGGTGCAACACCCAATATAATGGTTCCTTCTCCGGGCCTCGAAAGCTCAAATTCTACCTCGCCAGTCGCTCCATCTGCTATTGCGCTTACTGAGCTGTCAGCAAAGAACAATGCATTTAAAGTTTCGTACTCGTTTCCTGCCAAGCCCACCATCACTGGCGTTTCAGAACCGATAGTAACGATATCATCTAAGCTATCTGCCGTAGTTGGTTCAGATGGTATAGAGGTTGTACCCGGAACAAAAGCTTCAATATATTGAACTAGGTTACGACAATCCATCTCCGGTAATGACTCGTCATCACATTCAACAAGGTAGCTATCCATCGTTGACACCATATCTACCACTGACAGTTGGGCGCCTGTATTGAAGGAATCGCTCTCACTGACGCGATCATCCCAGAAAGGTAACACCAACGGCGAAATGGTAGCTCCGGCAATATCCCAACCAGTGGCAGTTGCTAGCTCACGCCTAAACACATCTCCACTGCCATTTTCCAGCGTAATGCTCACCGCTCCGGTCGGTATACCATTACTGCCATCTGATAATGTAAAGGTGGATACATCATCCAATAACTCCCACTGACCATTATCGCTTCTCAAAGCGTAGACTTCTTCCACATCGGTGATCTCCTCGAAAGCTGCAGGACTAGCGTCATGGTTGAATTCATACTCAGTTTCCTCATATACAGAGGAACCATTATCTTCAATGAGTCCATATTCATACTCGATGACCTGATTATCAAAATCCAGATCTACATCTAAGTAGCCCAAGCCTTCACCGCCACTAGCACTCAGTACAGTAGCCATGTCTAAATCTGTGCCTTGAGCTGAAGTCAGCGAAATGACTGTCGTACACAAAGGGATCGGTTCCGATAAGGTCTGACCAGCAGAATCTACCGCTTGCGCTACAGCGATACTGTAAGTACCCGTGAAGGTTGGTACACTGGCAGTATCATCAAAGGTCACATCACGTGTCTCTGTAATCCGTACCCCAGAGTCTTCCATGTCTACATTAACTTCCATCATGACATAATCGCCAGAAGACTCACTCAATGTGCCGTAGCCAATATCCTCACCCTCTTCTTCTCGACTGATTTCTCGGTTGATGATATTCACCGTGTTGCCTACCTGCTCATACTCTTCAAACAGATAAACTGTGTCACCCTGACTGAACTCCATATTCGCACATCCATCGATGGTTTCATCAGCCACTTCGTCAGTGACACTGGACACCATCGCTGCTGTGAAGTAAAGCCCGTCTAGTGCAAGGTCGATATTATCGCCATTACCATCTTCCAACTCACAGGCATCAGGAATACCATCAGCATCCGTGTCAACGGGTATTTCATCTACTAGGGTATCCACTTCGTTAGCGCACACATCCGAATTGTCTCCTATTCTGTCCCCATCTGTGTCAGACCACTCTAAGGGGTTAAATGGAAAGTCATCTTCTTCATCTGGGTAACCATCGTTGTCCGTATCCATAGGACCCATGCCATCATCTACAGGGCCACCACAACAGGCTCCACCAAAGGCATTAATTTCTACTCTTGGCCCATCAGCCTCAAACT
>JAYPYM010000111.1:0-5393 GCA_038135915.1 Gammaproteobacteria bacterium | reverse complement strand
CTCGACCCGGAAGAAGTAGAACTCAGATCCACCGCCTACTTGTTCAATGGTTACATCAAACTCGACCGCACCTGTACTCTCATCAAGCTCAGTCACATAGTTTCCATTTAGGTCGGTACTCAGTGGTTGAGGATCTTGACCAGGCACAAACATCAGCACACCGCTCACATTCCTATTACGCGTGTCCTCGCCTGTGGTTACGCCATAGAAGGTCACGTCATAAGTACCATCACCATTATCTACTCCCTGAACATCATCAATATCATCACCATTCATATCAATCGGGTCCGGTACTAGACTGAGGCTCACTGCCTCAGGCCACCAATCCAATTTGGCATAATCTGAACGTACCACATTTGTCCAGAATCCAAATGGTTGGCTAGAGTTCGCAATCTCCATATAAATATGAGCATGCGCTAACAGATCGAAAGCAGCATTACCAGCATCATAGCTGCCAGATAGTTCGTAATTTGCACCGCCACCTTTCGCATCAATTCTAATCCACACGTCACTGTCAGTAGCACTCACAGTGCCTGTGGCAGTAAAACTAGGCACCACATCAACTTCTACACCCAAAATTTCTTCATCGTTAGCATTTGCTACGAAGACAAACTTAAGGCCATTAGTACTCAGATCAACAGTCCCATCAGTTTCTACTCCATCGCCAAGTAATTGTAGCCCTGCACCAAGGGCTGCTGAGGAAAGATCAAGGGTATCGCCGGAACGAACTAATAACGCCGATGTTGTTTCACTGTTTTGACAACTGGAATTAAACGTATCTGTTGAGACAAACCCACAGGTGATACTGTTATCTGTCAGATTCAGGTCCGTATCTACTGTCGCATCAGATTGATCGGCGTTAGTTTCTGCCAGTAAACTTCGACGAACGATCTCTACAGATCGATTTAGCTCTGCCGACTGTACAACTTCTCCCAAAACGACATTTACGCCCTCTGTTTGTGTATTAAAGGTTGCATCAGTAGGCACAAATAGTAGCTCACTTGTGTCCTGCGGACAGCTATTGACCGGCTCAACAAAGATATAAGAAGCAGGAACATCCAAACAGACTCGACTGCCTGCCTCCAATCTTAAAGATGGGTCGAAGAAGCCACCCTCTCCGCCGGCATTGCCACCTGAGAAAATCACATCATCAAAGGCTAATCGACTGAATCCAATAAATTCGCCTGCTGTATTCTCAAGAATTGCATTAAAGGCAATGTTACAGGTTCTACCGCCCAGACCACGAATATCCAAATTATTAAAGGAAGGTGGAACGACTACACCATCTCGACGAGCAGGCACATAAAAGAAACGGTGCTCAGGCGGTTGATAAAAGCCATCGTTCACTTCAGGGCATACAATCTCTAGCTCATACCTTTCCGCGCCACTAATTGGGTCCGCTGTGAAAGTGATATCTTGGCTGACCTCAAGAGAGGAGGCATTAGCTAAGGATGTTGGGCTATTGGTACCAACTTTTATGTCCATATCAGTCAACACATTGGGACTTGTAGTAGGCACCACGAGAGATCGGCCACCTTCTACAGCTGGTCGACTCGGACAAGCCTCAGCACCACACATCAAGGCTTGCCCCGTTTCAAAATCAGTAGGCTCTCTAAAGGTGATGCGATAGTCAACCTCTATTCGTGAACCTAGTAAGCCCGACATCACACTAGAGCCAAGATCCATGGTGAATCCAACATCAGCTTCATTGCTGAATGCTTGTGCAATGGTAACACCCGTCACTGTTTCCGCAGCACATGAGAAGTTGGTAAAGATACCCGTACTTTGATCCTTAGAAGGCGGCGTACAAGTAAATATATCGGTCATCGCTAAACTATATCCAGACTCTCCCGCTTCTGAGATAGAAACAGATACAGTATCAATTTCACCTGGATAAACACCAAACGTATTCAGCAATAAACGACTTTCAGGATTACCAGAGTCATCAGCCGTATAGAGTAAACTAGGATCTAGTCCCTCAAAGAAGCCTGGCCCACCTGGACCACCAACCGGTCCCGCAGCAGCCACATCACCTGGGATATTTGGATCTTGGTCATTAGGATCAAAGAACCCGGGCACACCATCTTGATCTTCATCATAAATGTAACCTTGCACCGTATCAGGGTCACTCGCGTAGACCAGGCTTGGCAGCGTATCATTTGTACCGTCACCATCTATATCGACTGCGCAATCTACGCTTGGGTTATCACTGATACAAGCAACATCAGCTGAGCTAAACCCGCCATTACTATCCGGTGGATCAAAATCAACAATTTCTAGCGCTATTTCAAAATTTGCATAGGGGTCATCGCTAGGAATTTCTTTGATCACTCTTGCGATATAGTCAGGCCCTGTATCGTTACTCGTCGCATCTTTAAATATCGCAAGAATATCGTTATGAGATAAATCTGTTGCAGAGGCTGAGCCTAATGTACCCGTTGTGCTGTTCACACTAATAGCTGGGGTTGCTGTGTAGTTACGCTCTTGCTTGTTAAAGGTTAACTTAACAAACGTAATACCGGCTCTACCAGCGTTGAGGGTCACGGGTATACTGCTGTAATCCGGCGGATTACCAAACACAGTATCAAAATCTTCTGGGCTGGTAATATTGTCTTCAAAATGACTAGACGCATAACGAATGAAGATACCATCTGTTGCACTGGCAAGTGCAGTGTAGTTAGCGTCGTTTGAAGTATCTCCGCTAAAAGTCACTTCTTGTGGCGGTAGAATCGGACCGCCTTGATAGCCAGTCGGATCCTCTAAAATTAGGTAATCACCATAGAAAAGCCGTTCAAACCTGAACCCGCCGTTGGAACCACCAGGCGTAGGACCACCAGGAAAATCATCAAACTCCAACTCTGGTATATCCACAATACCCACAGAGTTAATCTGAGCAACTCCGATATCCATATTAAATCTTTGCTGATCAGAGCCAGGGTCTATAAAAGAGTCTATAAACCTGAGCTCTAACAACCAATAGTCACCGTCTCTGTCTTTCATCAGAACAAGCTGATCATACATAAAGTTTTCTTGGTTTGTCTCTATTGATAAAGAAGATAAGAGTAAGCCTGGGTCGGCAATAGCCTGTTCCACCAATCCTCTTACACTAACACCCACAGTACCCACTAGACCTTGCATAATCGGCAAATCATCCGTACTACTACTAGAGTCATGATCTGCAATTAACGAAAGCGTTAATACTCCACTGAGGTAATCACCATAAACTGGCGCAAACGATACGCCTTGCCCAGCAGATACAAGCTGTATATTACCTGAACCATCATTGGCCATTCTGAAATCAGTCTTACCAAATCCATCCGCTTCTTCTGAAGGCGTAATGATAAATGGCATGCCTGGTTCAACCATATTACTCACATCTACCGACTCAAGCTCTGTAGTGCCATTTGGATCAAAACGTCTTTGGTTATCGACAAGATATACACCAGGTATCGGAACAAATTTCAAATCAGGACCAATAAATAAAGGGAAGTTTGAGTCGAATAGTACATTATCCGGCACAAAACCATCTAAGTAAGCAAAAATCTCAGGCAGTTCGTTTTCATAGGCGTCTATCACTAGCCGAACCACATATTCCCTACCGTAGTTACCACTACCATCACTGGTTGCCAACCCACCTATGGTATAGGTCCTTCGAGTAGGACCACTACCCGATACCAAGCTTGAACTGACGGTATAATCGGTATTTTCTACTAGCGCATCACCTTTGAAGAACTCATCAGTTTGCTCATTATAATCAACTGGAAAAACACGAAGCGTAAGATTGTTAACGCCACTTTGCTCTGGGTCTTGATCATCAAATCGCTGAACAGTGAATACGATACTTGCTGAATCGTCTCTTGACCCACCTAGATCGTCAACAAATTCACTAATGTCTTGCTCTTTGAACTCAGGAATGGAAGGCAGCCCGGCAATACCACCGTTAACACTGTCCAACACTGTTTCAAAGAAAGTGCCGTTATCAATGCTAGTAATACTTAATAGATCGGCAACTATTTTTCCAATGGTCACACTTTCGCTAGGCCGAAGAAACTTAAAGTTTTTGAAGTTAGGAATGGTCACTTCAACTGAGTCGGCACCACCACTTCTTTGCATATCAAAAAATGTAAAGTACCCTTCATCAGAATTGATTAAAAAGGTTAGGTCTAGGAGGTACGCAAACATAAATAATGCAGACCTAATATTTATTTCACTATCGCCTGTTAAAGTTTGTCCGAAAAGCGTACTGGGTACTGCTGATGTTAAACCTCGAGCAATTTTATCTCTTGAAATTTCATAACCTCTAGATGGAGGAATTTCATTTGCTGTACCTAAGTTGGCGCCTAACACGAGCGCTTGATATCCACCGGTTGTTTGATAGATATCCAGCAATGTTTGCTCTAACTCAAAAGATCCTCCCGACTCAAATTGTGATCTGGCAATGGTTTCCTGAATTGCATCCGGAGCATACTGGGCAAAAAATGAAGGGCCAGATGTTAAATCGGCCGCAGCTTCACTGGGTGAGTCTGCTAGTGTCAAGCTTAACAATCTCACCAACTCTGAACTATCTACCAGGTTTTTACCTCCACTGAGAGGAGAGGTTCGATCTGTGAATATCGGCAAACCCTCAGGAGCCACATTCACCAAATCCTGATACCATTCGAAGTTTTCGGCCATCACTGCAGCCAAAGCTTTTACTTTTACACTGGTATCTTTACTTTCTACAAGCTGATTAATCACCGCTTCTGAAACAATTGGTGCGCCGTCTAAGCGTCGTCTTAATTCATGATAAACATCAATTCGATCAATCAATCTAAAATCGGCTTCGGATGGGAATCCTGAGTCTCCTGGTTGAACGTTGGGATCTCTAATTTTACTAAAGGCTTCATCGACAGCGGTTTGTAATGCAGTGGCATCAGCATAAGGGGTACCAATAGTATTACCATTGGCATCTTTAAAAGTTAACAGGCTGTCACTCACCTCAGATAGCAAAGGCGCACAGTATAGAGGATTTTCTTTTTCGCCAGTTGTGCCATTGATACTAGGTCTAAACCCAGAACAATCAGTAGCTGTCGTATATTCTCCATCTACATCTAGCGTGCCTGAGCCAACTTTAAATATTCTAATGCTTCGCTCAGATAAACCTTTACCGCCTGGTAGGTCCCTTTTAGATACATGAAATGGCGTAGGCGTTGAAATCGCGATCACAGCGGTATCTTTCGCATCATTTTCATCCAAAACAACAATAAACCCCATTCTCAGGAAGAATCTCTGTAAAGCTTGCTTTAAAATTCTGTTTTTACCGTTTGAAAGTGAGGTTGAAATGGTCGCAAGCTCACCGGCGTCAATTGTACCAGCGTTATCTTCAACAAGGTCATCAAATCGATCGGCAACAC
>JAYPYM010000110.1:8649-14123 GCA_038135915.1 Gammaproteobacteria bacterium | reverse complement strand
GCATAGAGGTAACCAATTTGTGTACCCGGGCTAATCGATTGACCTACACCAATATTAACCGCACGTACTCTACCGTCATAAGGTGCGCGTATAATACGCTTCTTACTCTGACTCTCAAGCATCTTCATATGAGTTTGAGCAGCCTTCACTTTCAACTGCGCTTCTTTAAGCTGACGCTTTTTGTAATCTATGGGGGGCTTTAGACCAGGCACAATATCAGAACTAGCTTCTTCATACTCAAGCTCAGCAAACTCTAATGCTCGCTTAGCTGCCAAAAGCTTGGCTTCTGCCTGAGTCAACTCTAATTCAAATTGACCCGTATCAATTACCACAAGCTGCTCACCTTTCCTCACAGTACCGCCTGTAACAAAGTTTCTTGAAAGCTTAGTCACAAGCCCGCGCACTTCTGATACGAGAAGTATTTCATTAGTAGGCTCAACAAGCCCCCTGGAGTAAATAGGGAGTGATATTCTTTGATACTGAGCAGAAACCGCACTCACTGGAGGCAAGGAAGCCTTCACTTCACGGCGCTCAGAGTGCGGCGAGTGAGTACTTAAGTAGTAAAAAGCATATACGCTTACCAAGAAAATTATGATTGGTGCAATGACTCTCAAGGAAGTATGCATTCCATACCCTTATTGATTAATTAATTTAAAATTACTAAAAAATTGTGACACGGATTTCGTTTTTATCTTTATTTTCCAATTCCGCCTTATATTATTATAGAGGCGCAAGTTTTTCTATAATTTTATCTTTATTACTTATATGCCCGAAGACTATAACACCACTTTGCCAGGATTCAAAGCCAAAAGTCTATGAACACTATTTAAACATCCATCAAACACCTAACCCCAACACAAGCAAGCTACTCTTGGTTTAGGGTTCAATAAAACCAATATTACCCATGATTAAACTAAAACAGCAACCTCTATCTGACTAAAATTAAACCACAACCACTAGCAAGCGCTGCCGATAAAATCAACTGGCAGCTGCCCTGACTAATAAAACTAGAAAAAAAATAGATTTATCAGTTGACGCATTTTTTTTTATCCCGTACGCTTGCTTACGATGTTATACATCATTAAGTAAAAAATAAGATCTATAACTAACAAAAAATTAGGAGCGATAATGATGAAAACATTAAAAGCCGCAACTCTAAGCATAGCTTTACTACCATTCATGTGGTTAACAACTGGGTGTGAAGACGCGAGTGAATTCGCATCAGCTACAGGGGATTTAACTGAAAGCGTTATCTGCCTTATATTCGATAATGACAATGATCCTAACCTAGACGGTGCTTGTTAATCAAGGCTAGCTTAGCGTGAACCACTAGAAGCAGGTACCTGATTAGTCAGGCACCTGCTTCTAGAATCAAAAAATTGACAGCCCCCCTTAAGGCATTAAAAAGCAGGAAGCTGATCAATAAAAAAACGGGAAAAACTATATGCCAAAACTCTATAAATAATTAACACCTCACACCTACGCTCTTATTAGATCTCAACTTTATTTAGAAATCTAATAACGATCAAATAATCTGGTTAATAAAAACCAGGAATAACCCCTGCCTGTTACAAAAACAGTTGACTGAAAATTTTTTTTCGCTTAGGCTAAAACCTGGTGACTCAAAGTTACCAATTAAAAATAAAAGTCAAATAAAATATAAAAAAGTAGGAGCGAAAATTATGAAAACTTTAAAAGCTGCAACTCTAAGTTTTGCTTTGCTATTTGTCACAACTGGTTGTGATGACGCAAGTGATTTCGCCAGATCAGTTGGTGATTTAACAGCTGACCTTGTTTGCTTGATCTTCCAGGATGACAGTTCAACTGTTACATGCCCAGCTGCATCATAAGCCGGCTCCGCTCTTCACATAAAAGGTGAGAGCACACTAGATTTCGATAAAACAGATAGCAGTTTTATCGAAATCTAGATAGAAGATAGAACACCTCTTAACCACCAATGGTTAATTGACCTGAATGCATCGTATATACACGCTTAGCTTTAGAGGCAAAGCCCTTATCGTGGGTGACCACTACAAAACTAACACCCTTTTCTTCATTTAAGCGAAACATAAGCTCTTGTGTTTTCATAGCAGTTTCTTCATCTAAATTTCCAGTAGGTTCATCAGCTAGAACACAAGAAGGCTGAGTTACCAACGCTCGAGCAATTGCCACACGCTGGCGCTCCCCACCTGATAGCTCAGATGGCCGATGCTTCTCACGCGCCGCCAAACCAACTTCTACAAGTAATTGCCTAGCCTTATCTTTAACTTCAGTCGAAGGGATACCCTGCAGCAAGAGCGGCATCCCAACATTTTCCATTGCTGTAAACTCAGGCAGCAAGTGATGCAATTGATAAATAAAGCCAATGTGTTGCCCCCTCCATTTGGAACGCACATCAGATTTTAAGGTCGAGTAATCATGCCCTTTAAGCTTTACCTTACCTCCTGTAGGCGTATCTAAGCCACCCAATATATGCAGCAAAGTAGTCTTACCTGAACCTGAAGCCCCTAGAATCGATATAAAGTCAGCCTGATGAATCGACAAGTTTATGCCTCTCAAAACATCAATGACTGCCCCAGCATCCTCAAATGACTTACTAACATTCAGCGCTTGAATCACCAATACTTGATCTGTATTTTCACTGGAGGCCACGTCATTCATAACTTCACTCATAACGCAGCGCCTCAACGGGTTGAATTTTTGAAGCACGCGTAGCCGGATAAAGTGTTGCAAAAAAACTCATCCCAAAGGCAACACAAACAACCATTGCTACATCCCCCCAATCTAATTCAGATGGTAGGTAATTGATAAAGTAAGCAGCAAAGAGTTCAACACCGAGCACTTTTTCTATCCACCCAAAGAAGTCGCTAATAGTGAGCGCCATTATTACGCCAAGCGCTGCACCAAGCGCTATGCCAACACAGCCTATGATCATACCTTGAAACATAAATATCCGACGAATCTGCCTACTTGTCGCACCCATAGTTTGCAATATAGCAATATCAGGCTTCTTATCAGTCACCAACATGATCAAAGAGGAAACGATATTAAATGCAGCTACCGCAACGATCAAAAATAACAGCAAAGCCATCATAGTCTTTTCCATTTTAATTGCTTGAAATAAGGTACCGTGAGAAAAAGTCCAATCGTAAGGGATCAGATCTAAGTAGTCATTGGCAATCTGTCGCGACAATGCAGGTGCTTGAAACAAGTCATCAACCTTAATGCGCAAGCCTGTGGCACCCTTTAATCGCATCAGTTTAGCGGCATCAGCCAGGTGAATGTACGCATATTGGGCATCCAACTCAGCCCCAACTTCAAATACACCCACTAAAGTGAAGCGTTTGAATCTGGGTATAATGCCTGCCGGGGATATATTCGCTTCAGGTATCACCAGCGTAACCTTATCTCCGATACGCAAATTAAGCTGAGCTGCAAGGTAACTACCCATCACAATCCCAAAATCCCCAGCTCGTAAATCTTCCAAAAAACCATATTTCATAAAAGCAGGCAGTATCGAAACACCTGATTCTTTTGAAGGCTCAATACCATGGACGAAGGCGCCCGCAACTTGACCTTTGCTCGATAGCATGCCTTGGATTTGAATAAATGGCGCGGAGGCAACCACTGAGCCGTATTGCTCAATATCTTTAGAGAGCGCTTGCCAATTTTGCACCCCATCTGTAGTTTGCAAAACTGCGTGAGGTACCATACCTAAAATACGCGTTTGCAACTCTTTATGAGCTCCATTCATGACAGATAACACGAGAATCAATACTGCTACTCCCAGCAATAAACCAATTGCGGAAACAAGCGATATAAAGGAAATAAAATGATTTCGCCTTTTTGCACGAATGTACCGTAAAGCGATAAAAAAAGTGACGGCTTGCTTCATCCGATCCCCAAAAATAAGATTAACGACTTGGCGCTTTGAACTAAAAACGCAGCTTAAGACTTAGGCTTCAGTTTTCCGACTGCACTCAGAATCCCTCGCAAAATATTGACTTCCATCTTATCGAGCCTTGTTCGCTGAAAAATTCTAGCTATTCTAGAGAGCAACTGCCTTGAATTGTTTGGGTCATAAAACCCAATATCCAATAGGGTCTTCTCCAAGTGCCCATAAAACCCTTGCATTTCCGAGTAGGTTGAAAGCGGTTCATCCCATGCTGAAGTAGAAACCGGCATCCTGAATAAGCTACTTGGATCATACTGAGTTTGACCACTTCTAGCAAGATAAGCCATTCTTAACTCATAGCATATTATTTGGACCGCACAGGCAATATTTAGAACCGGGTAAACTTCATCTGCAGGTATAAATATATGGTGATTGCATATCTGCAATTCTTCATTTGTGAGACCTTTAGACTCTCGCCCAAACACCACAGCTACGTTCTGCCCGCTAGCGGCAAATTCAACAGCTTTTCTACCCGCATCGTTAGCACTAATCATTGGCCAAGGCAACCGCCTTAATCTAGCACTTGTGCCCAGCACTAATTGGCAATCTGATATAGCTTCATCTAAAGTGTCGACAACGCGTGCTTTGTCCAAAATATCAACAGCACCTGAGGCGAGCCATTTTGCTCTTGCACTAGGAAAATCATAAGGTTTGACCAAGACAAGCTGGCATAACCCCATTGTTTTCATAGCTCGAGCTACTGAGCCAATATTCGCTGGGTGTGTTGTTTCGACAAGCACCACACTTATTTTATCCAACATAGATATTATCCATAATCAGTAGAAGATGCCAATTTGGCATTCTGCACTTTTTTAGACCAGCTCCGGATAGATCAAATTAATTTAAATAGATCACAGGATCGCTGAGTGACTCACACCGAAGTGCTATGATACTTCGCTTTAATGTAATAAACTAGCTCCCAACAAATCGCTGCCAGGGCCGGCGATCTTACCACAGTCATAGAAACATCCAAATCACTTTTGTACTAAGGAAACTTTTTAATGCACCCAATGTTAAACATTGCTATCAGAGCCGCGCACAAAGCAGGTGACTATATTATCAGAGCGATGGATAGGCTGGACCGACTTAAAATCGAAAGTAAAGGCTCAAATGACTACGTTAGTGAAGTGGATCATAACGCCGAAAAAATAATTATAGACTTGTTGAAAGAAAAGTTTCCAACCCATTCTTTTTTAGGTGAAGAAAGTGGTTTAACCCAGAACACTGGTGAAGACGAATATAAGTGGATTATCGACCCGCTTGACGGCACCACCAATTTCCTCCATGGCTTTCCTCAATTTGCAGTTTCAATTGCGTTGGAAAACAAGGGTATCATTGAACAAGCAGTTGTTTACGATCCAACCAGACAGGAGGACTTTATCGCTTCTCGTGGTCGTGGTGCTCAATTGAATAATAGGCGTATTAGAGTGGCAAGCCGTTCATCATTGGAGGGCGCACTACTCGGAACCGGGATGCCATTCAGACGAGACCAAAACAAATATGCTAACCATTACTGGGA
>JAYPYM010000110.1:2069-8639 GCA_038135915.1 Gammaproteobacteria bacterium | reverse complement strand
TATTAGATCAGGAGGACTCGACGATAAGCCTATAAAAACCTTTGCTGAAAAAACAACAGGTATACGAAGGCCAGGTGCAGCCGCCCTTGACTTAGCTTACGTAGCAAGCGCTCGCTTAGATGGCTTTTGGGAATTTGGACTTCAACCATGGGATGTAGCTGCCGGTGTATTACTGATAAAAGAAGCTGGAGGCATGGTTTCAGATCACCAGGGCGGTGAGTCATACTTGAAGACTGGTCACATTGTAGCCGCTAATCCTAAAATAGCTAAACTCATGCTACAAGTCATCAAACCAAAATCTGTACAAATTGCCTGATCTCATTTTACCTAAAGTTGCCGGGATTAACCCAGAGGAACTGCTTTAATAAATAGCAACGGATAAACAAAGTTACCATTCTTCACCAAAATACTCTAAACATCAGTGATTTAATTATGCAATGATGTTCTATATAAGAATAAAAAATAAAAACGACCTGTTTATATGAGAATATATTTCTCGACTTTTCAGGCCACACACGTTAAAAATATAGCTATGGCTTGAGTTATAAAGCAGTTCCAAGCATCAAAATATCGAAAGGATACGATATTAGCAAAGCTAACTATTTTGATTATATTGGTACTATCAACTTAGGCTAGCAATAAAAGTGTAAACCACTTATATCAATGAGGACCAATAATGAAGCGAGTAAAAAGAGATAAATCAAATCGTGCATACACAAGAGGTTATCACGCTGGCTTACAAGGGAAATCTAGAGATGGCTGCCCTTACACAGATCTTTCAACACGCCAATTCTGGCTAACCGGGTGGAGAGATGGCCGATCCGACAACTGGGCTGGCTTTAACGGCGTTTCAGCGCTCCACAAAACAGCAAATTTATAATAAACCATTTTCTAACATCTAATCCATTAACAATCTCAAGCAAATTTGTAAAAAATAGGGGCATACCAAGCCCCTCTGGGAGGTCCTAAACTTGGGGCCTCCCGAATCTAGCTTTTAAAATCTCTATTAATTCTCACGCGGGAATACGAAACTGCTACTTCTTCTGCCTTATAATTAATTCCAAAATTTCATATAGCAAAGTCCAACCTCCATAGATAAATCCTGTATACAACTGAATTAGATCCGCACCAGCATTCAACTTTTCCAGCGCCTTCTGTGAAGTGGTAATTCCACCAACACCAACTATGGGTATACTATCGCCAAAGTGCTCCTTTAACTCCCGGACCATTTGTGTTGAAGGCTCGAAGAGAGGCTCTCCACTTAAACCACCCTGCTCTTTTTTCAAGGCATGCCTTACGCTATTTCTCTCTATCGTGGTATTCGTTAATATCATTGCATCTAAACCGAACTCCTTTACCACTTCACCAATACTGATTAGTTCATTTACTTCTAAATCAGGTGCAATTTTCAGCCAAAGCGGAACTTTCTTATTCCAATATGCTGAAAGCCTTTGAGCTTCTTCTTTAATTGGGCCTAACAAGTCCCTCAACACCGCTTTTGATTGCAATGATCTAAGACCAGGAGTATTTGGCGAAGAGATATTAATTGTGAAATAGTCGCCAAATGGATACAGCTCTCTCAGACAATAAAGGTAGTCATCTACCGACTTTTCTGTCGGTGTTTGTTTATTCTTTCCAATGTTTATCCCTAATACACCTTTATATTGACTCCTTTCAAGATTGGCTCTGACATGTTTAACACCTTTATTATTAAAGCCCATTCGGTTAATAATCGCTGTATCGCAAGGCAAACGAAATAGCCTTGGTTTAGCATTACCCAGCTGTGGCTTCGGCGTAACTGTTCCGACCTCAATAAAACTAAAGCCAAGACTACCCAGCGCATCTAGATAGTCAGCATTTTTATCTAAACCCGCAGCCAATCCAACCGGATGTTCAAACCTAATCCCAGAAAATTCTACAGGGCTCGTTTCAAACATTGGTGCCAAGTATGGTAAAAGCCTTAAACGATGCGCGGAACGTAACAGTTCTAAGCCCATTGTATGCGCTTTTTCCGGGTCTAACTGAAATAAAAAGGGTCTAATCGCCGTATAGGGAAGCCACTTCAGTAACATTTTTCTATTCCACTAATCTCTTTATCGATACAAACTTGTTAAATTCATCAAACTCAATGATAAATGTGCCGTGCACACCATCGCGCTGAACAAAAGGCCGAAGTACTTGGGCAGGAAAGCTAAGACTTTTTCCATTTCTAGCGTAGACAAACACCCGGTTTACATCGCCTTGATACCAAGCCAGAAAATCCTCACTTGAAATACTCAAGTCAAAAACAAGCTTTGACACTAGACTTACCCATACTCAAACCTCCAACGCAGCTAGTCTATATTAAGCGTTTGTTGAACTGGCAGACCAAAATGCTGATACGTTAGTTTCGTTGCCATACGCCCGCGTGGGGTACGCATGATATATCCTTGCTGGATAAGATACGGCTCAATTACATCTTCTAAAGTACCAGGCTCTTCACTGGTAGCAGCTGCTAGACTTTCAATACCTACTGGACCACCATCAAACTTCTCGATCAAAGTTAATAGCAACCGTCTGTCCAATAAATCAAACCCTCGTTGATCAACTTCTAGCAAATCTAGCGCCCGAGCTGACATGTTTTCATTAATCACACCGCTGCCTTTGACTTGCGCAAAATCCCTGACACGCTTTAATAGCCGGTTTGCGATCCGAGGCGTTCCACGAGACCGCTTTGCAATTTCTAGCGCACCTGCTGCATCTAAAGCAAGCCCCAAGATGTTACCAGAACGCAACACTATCTGTTCTAGCTCGTCCGCAGAATAAAATTCTAAGCGTTGAATGATCCCAAATCGATCCCTCAAAGGGGAAGTTAAGAGTCCAGCTCTTGTCGTTGCACCGACTAGCGTAAAGGGTGGTAAATCTAATTTGATTGAACGGGCAGCAGGCCCTTCTCCAATCATGATATCTAACTGGTAATCCTCCATCGCTGGATAAAGAATCTCTTCAATCATTGGACTCAGACGATGAATTTCGTCAATAAAAAGCACATCTCCATGATCCAAATTCGTAAGTAGCGCGGCTAAATCACCCGCTTTTTCCAACACAGGCCCAGAAGTCGATTTAAGGGTACCGCCCATTTCACCTGCAATAATATTTGCCAAGGTAGTTTTACCCAAGCCTGGCGGACCAAATATAAGCGTGTGATCTAAAGGCTCTCGACGCAACCTAGCTGCTTGAATAAAAATGCCCATCTGCTCTTTCACAGGTGCTTGACCAAGATATTCAGCCAACCTTTTAGGCCGAATGGCAGGATCTATGTTGTTCTCCCCTTGCTGTAATTCACCACTGATCAACCGATCCATCACAAACTCCAAGTCATACGTAGCGTTTAAACTTAATAGCCGAAGTTTAAGCCAAAGCTTTAAGGGCCATACGAATCAAGTCCTCCGACGATTTAGCTTCGCCCTGCACTTGCTTAACTACTTTTTTCGCCTCATGTATTTTATACCCCAAAGCTACTAGCGCACTCTCAGCGTCCTTAACCACCATTTCAGCCGCTGTAGGTTGAGAGACAGTTTGCTCTCCTTCTCGATACAAATTGAGGCCTATTGGCTTTTGCCAACTTTTCAACCAATCCCTCATTTCGATCACAAGTCTTTCCGCAGTTTTTTTCCCAATGCCAGGCAGTTTTGTTAATGCTATCACATCTTCTTGCTCGATATAGGTAATACTTTCCTCAATGGACATGCCGGACAAAAAACCCAACGCCAACTTCGGACCTACACCATTTATTTTAATGAGGCGACGAAAAAAATCCCTTTCTGCAACTCGATGAAAGCCATACAAAGCTTGCGCATCCTCTCGAACAATAAAGTGAGTATATAAAATCACTTTCTCGCCGAGCTCCGGCAAAACATAAAAAGTAGACATGGGCGCATCTATTTCATAACCAATCCCAGATACCTCAACTAAAACTCTTGGAGGTGTTTTTTCAACTAATATGCCCTGGATTCGACCAATCACTGATATGCCCTTTTATTGTTTAGTAATGTTAATCTAAATTTAAACGCTTACGTATGTTTGGAGACAGGTCTGAAACGCTTAGCCGACCACGGCGATAACCTTTGGACAGACTCACCGAACCATACTTCTTAAGTGTATTTGCAGTTTGTGCGTGACATAAGGCAACACTCAATGCATCAGCGGCATCAGTTGCTGGGGTCACATCAAGTGTTAACAATCTTGTTACCATTTGTTGCACTTGAGCCTTAGTTGCTGAACCAGTACCCACCACTGCTTGCTTAACTTGCCTAGCTGAATATTCAGCCACTGGCTTATGATGGAAAACAGCTGCACAAATCGCAGCTCCACGGGCCTGCCCTAGCTTTAAGGCTGAATCAGGGTTCTTTGCCACAAAAACCTGTTCAACTGCAACAGAGTCAGGCTGATAATCCTCAATCACACGGCAAATATTGATAAAAATATCGTGTAGCTTTTCTGGCAAGTTCTGACCCTCTACTCGAATGACACCGTGAGTACATACAACGTGATCATTGCCTTGGCACGAAATAACACCATAACCGGTACACCGAGATCCAGGGTCAATACCCAAAATCACAGCCATTTCCAAGTTCTCCCTAACAATACTGCCAACAACCGGTTTTCTTCACATACTTTATACATTTAGAGACAAGCTTAATTTGGATCAGTGAGTCAGTTAAGCTCCGCTCAATGCAGCAAGCACTTCTTCGCTAAACTTTGCATTTGTATAAACATTTTGCACATCATCCAAGTCTTCTAGACGATCTATCAGTTTCATTACCTTTTCTGCACTTTCCAAGTCTAAATCAACTTCCACAGAGGCAGCCATAGTAATCTCTGCATTATCAGACTTTAACCCATTGGCTTCTAACGCATCTTTCACTGCCATGTATTCAACCGGTGAAGTAATCACATCAATAGAATCATCATCATGGGTCAATACGTCTTCTGCGCCAGCTTCCAGCGCTATATCCATTATTTTTTCTTCATCACCACCAGGTGCAAAACTAATTTCTCCTCGCTTATTAAAGAGATATGCAACAGACCCATCCGTACCTAGATTACCGCCTGACTTGCTAAAAGCATGCCTCACATCAGCTACAGTTCGATTTTTGTTGTCGGTCAAAGACTCCACTAAGACCGCTACGCCACCCGGCCCATAGCCTTCATACGTCAGCTCTTCAACATTATCAGCCTCACCAGCACCCGCGCCGCGCTTAACAGCTCGGTCGATGGTATCTTTAGTCATATTCGCATTTAAAGCGGCATCGATTGCTGCTCTAAGCCTCGGGTTATCTGCTGAGTTTCCGCCTCCTAGTTTAGCAGCAATAGTGATTTCTTTAATAAGCTTGGTAAATATTTTACCTCGCTTAGCATCTTGCGCTGCTTTTCTATGCTTTATATTTGCCCACTTACTATGTCCAGCCATAAAATCACCCCAACATTAGAATTTTATAATTTGAGCTGTTCCATACAAGGCCCAACAACCCTAAATAACATACTAACTTATACTAGTGCCGCAAACCTGATCAAACCCAAAGCCGCACAGCTTGCTAGACTGCAGCTCTGTACCTTTAAACATTAAGAAGCGTCTTCCTTAAGCTGAATGCCTACTTCCTTGAGCTGACGTCGATCAACTGTTGACGGAGCATGAGACAACAAACAGCTGGCGTTTTGTGTTTTCGGAAAAGCAATCACATCTCTAATGGATGCGCTATCACTCATCAGCATCACCAACCGATCCAAACCGAAAGCAATACCTCCATGCGGAGGACAACCGTATGCTAAGGCTTCAAGCAAGAAACCAAACTTCTGCTTCGCTTGCTCATCACTGATACCCAAAATTTTAAGCACAGTAGCCTGCATTTCAGTACTGTGTATCCGGATAGAACCTCCTCCAAGCTCTACACCATTTAAGACCATGTCATAAGCTCTGGATAGCGCTTTTTCAGGTTCGTCCTGAATTTCTGCTACGCTACTAGAGGGTGCAGTAAAGGGGTGATGCAGGGCTGCCAACTCGCCTGTGCTAGTTTCTTCAAACATTGGGAAATCAACCACCCACAAAGGCCTCCACTCATCGCTGATCATACCTAAGTCTTCACCTAGCTTAACCCTTAAAGCCCCCATGGCTTCACTTACAACCTTGGCACTGTCCGCGCCAAAGAAAATAATATCACCCGCTTGGGCTCCAGTCCTTTCTAGAATACTGGATAAAGCCTCATCTGAAAGATTTTTTACAATTGGCGACTGTAAGCCTGAGCGACCCTGATCGTTCTGGTTGACCTTAATGTAGGCTAAGCCTTTAGCGCCGTAGTTACCTACAAAGCTTGTAAGGTTGTCTATATCTTTCCTAGTCAATTGGCTGCTTGCATTTGGTACACATAAAGCAGCCACACGACCTTTAGGATTATTAGCAGGCCCAGAAAAAACTTTAAACTCACAGTCTTTTACTAAATCTGCAACATCTACCAGCTCTAGAGAAATTCTGAGGTCGGGTTTATCACTACCAAATCTACGAATGGCCTCTTGATAAGACATTTTTGGAAA
>JAYPYM010000110.1:0-2059 GCA_038135915.1 Gammaproteobacteria bacterium | reverse complement strand
TTTTGGAAACTCAGGTAACTCAACTTTTAACAAGCGAGAGAACACTCTACGCACCATAGACTCCGATATAGCCATGACCGTATCTTCATCCACGAAAGAAGCTTCCAAATCAATCTGTGTAAATTCTGGTTGGCGATCCGCCCTTAAGTCTTCATCACGAAAACACTTAGCGACCTGATAATATCGGTCAAAACCAGACATCATTAACAGTTGTTTAAATAGCTGGGGGCTTTGAGGCAACGCAAAAAAGCTGCCTGGATAGGTTCGGCTAGGTACTAAATAATCCCTCGCACCCTCAGGTGTCGATTTGTTAAGGATGGGTGTTTCAATATCTAAGAAGCCTTCCTCCTCTAAATAATGCCTTATCTCTGACAACACTTTTGCCCTAAATCGAATTTTTTCATTCATCTCTGGGCGCCTTAAATCTATATATCGATATTTCAGCCTCACATCTTCGCCCACATGTTGGTGCTCATCCAATTGAAAAGGGGGCGTTTTGGCAACATTTAAAATATCAAGCGACTTGCCTAATATTTCAACTTTTCCAGTCACCATTTCAGGATTAATAGTCCCCTCGGGGCGTAAACGAACGCGGCCTTTTGCTGAAATAACAAACTCATTTCTCACATTGTCAGCTGTGGCAAAGGCTTCTTCCGTATCTGGATCAAATACAAGCTGAACAATACCAGACCGATCGCGAACATCTAAGAAAATCACACCACCATGATCTCTTCTTCGGTGTACCCACCCACAAATCTGAACTTCTGTTTGATCCAGTGATTCTACAATTTCAGCACAATAGTTGCTCCGCATACTTTTTTTCCTACATATTTTTTCTAGGTTAAAATGATACTTGTTTGTTACAAGAATCCTATATTACTTTGATTTCAAAGTCAATATAAGACAAGGTTACTTATCGGCAATTTTCAAACTATCTCAATCCATATGGTTAAGTTTTAGCATTAACATCCGTCTTCTTAACCACCTCACTTTTTTCTCCGCTAGTTTTGCTAGCACTACTAGAGGCTTCACTCTTTGCTTTTTCGTTATCAGCTTTTTTACCATCAGGTTTTTTTGCATCGGCACTTTTTTTCTTATCCTTGAAATCAGTTTCATACCACCCGCTACCTTTCAGCCTAAAGGCTGCTGCCGAAACCAATTTGCGTAAAGCCTCATTTCCACATTGAGGGCAAGTTTTGAGTGGATCCTCTGACATTTTCTGGAGTGTTTCAAATTGATGCTGGCAATCATTACACTCGTATTCATAAATGGGCACAATTTACCTCCAAATTACTCACTTTTTCCAAAAATATCCCTCACGCAAGCACATGAGCGGACAAAAGCTTAGCCATATCAAATCAATGCTGAAAAATGTAGTTAAGCACGATAAGCCGACGACACAAAAGGCTGGATTCTACACTGAAAACAAGCGCCACCCAAGGCTGATGTCAAAATACATATTTCTCCCTTATAGTTTTCGAGAATATCTTTAACAATAGCTAGCCCAATACCATGACCGGAAATTTGAGTATCTAAGCGTGCACCTCTTTCTAGAATGGCAAGCTTTTGCTTATCTGGTATACCCGGACCATTGTCTTCTACCCAAATTTTACAAGGGAGATACAAACCCGTTTTTTTATCCTTACAACCGCCCTTCGCACCCACATGCACTTTGTCTTTAGTGTATTTAAATGCATTTTCGATGAGATTCCCAAGTAATTCCATCAGATCTCCCTTGACCCCCCAAAACACTGCTTCTGAGGCAACAGAGTGCGTGACGCTAATGCGTTTATCAGAATAGACCTTCTGCATGGCGCTTATAATTTGGTTGACAACATCAGCAATAGGTATAGCGACTGTCGCCCCTCTGTTGCCCGATGCTATAGATCGCTGAAGGTGGTACTGTACAGCCTGATCCATCCGAGAAATTTGAGTACCTAATGTTTCCTGATCGGATTTGACCAGCAAACCTTTCTGTTTAGGGTCATCAAGCCAACCTTGTAAAATGGCAAGCGGCGTCTTTAAACTATGCGCCAAATCTGCCATTGTATTTTTATAT
>JAYPYM010000109.1:687-14248 GCA_038135915.1 Gammaproteobacteria bacterium | reverse complement strand
AATTCAGCCAAGACAGAGTGGGTAGGTTATTTTTCTTGAGTTACCTAAGTTGGTCCATATCGCACAGCCTCCCAGTTTCGGGTAAGCAGACACTTTATTATTCGTAACTTTCCAATTGAATTGTGGATCAAGATGGGACTTAGGCCAAAAGCAGGTTCCGCCGACATCAGAATTGATTTCAACGAGAGGAATAGTCACCGTTAAACTACAAACAGGTAATTCATAATTAATCTCAGGGCTCTCCTTAAATAAAGCTTTCCCCACATCTCTGTGAACATGCTGGGACTCAGCACCAGGAAACGAAACCACAGAGCCAAAACCACCCAAAACAGCATCCCGCCCTAACACTTTCTGAGATAACCTTTCAATTGCAAAATTGGCATATAAATCTGGGTCATTGAACAAACCTTCTATCCAAACGGGAACTTGCTCTCTTTTATCACCAACCTCAAGTGAGTCCTCTTGTTGTCTTTCATGCATTGACCTATTTCGCCATTCTTCTAGCTGTAATAGATATGCATCTCGAAGCTTATCAATGTATGATTCTTCAAACACGTTATCAATGATGACAAAACCATTTTTTTTTAATAGATTTTTTGCCTTGATGATAGAAACTGACCTAGCTCTTTTATCTTCACGCTCACTGTCGCCTAAAGTAACTCTCATTACACACCTACTATAGATTCATACATTCACTTCGCTTATTTGAAAAAGATAGTAAAACTAACAGGTCATATTGACAAGACAACAAATGTATAGAAGGTTTGTTCATTTTGAAGCAAAATGTAATAGACTAAAGACCGATCATCTAAGATATACTATTTCGTTTAGTTTAGCTTTAAAATGAAGACAAATATTTTATGCAAAAGACCTGTCAAGCAGAATTAAAGTGTATAGTCACCAGGGTGACCTATCACAACCCTACCACCGGCTGGTCAGTGTTGAGAGTTCAGCCAGTGCACTCACCTCAATCACAAGAAACGGTTACTGTTTTCCAAACAAAAGTGTTTGCCGGCGCAACAATACTGTTTCTTGGCGCTTGGGAACACCATACAAGATATGGAAAACAATTCAAAGCCACTCAAGCCATAGAGAAGAAACCAGCCTCGACAGCCAGTATAGAAAAATACATTGGATCGGGACTCATTACAGGTATTGGGCCTAAAACCGCTAAGAGAATTGTTCAACATTTTAAATCAGAAACATTGAATATTTTCGAACATCAAACCGATCGACTCTTAGAAGTACCCGGAATAGCCCAAAAAAAGTTAGAGACTATCAGATCTGCATGGCAAACACACAGATCTATTAGAGAAATCATGATGTTTCTTCAGTCCCACGGGGTTAGCACACTATTCTCAGTGCGTATTTTTAAAAAGTATGGTGAAACGGCCATAGAAAAAGTAAGCAATAATCCATACCAACTGGCAGATGATTTTTTCGGGATTGGCTTTTTTTCTGCTGACAAAATAGCTAATAGTTTAGGCTTTGGGCCAAACAGCGAAATTAGATTACGAGCAGGCATCAAGCAGATATTATCCGCTAGTCGAGAGCAAGGTCACTGCTACTTGAGTTTGCAACAAATTATAAAAGAAACAAACAACCTACTGTCACTTAATGTATCAAATAGAATACAGGATTTGTTAGAAAAAATGCAGGCAGATGAAGAGCTGAAGCTTCGTTTGATTAATGGTAATGAAGACCAACCGATAAATGCCTATTATGCCAATAGTATTTATTTTGCAGAGAACTTGGTAGCAGAAAAAATACTTTCACTCAAAAATAAATGCCCTCTAAACACAAAAAAAGTTCAAAATTGGATAAAGGAATATACCTTAAAAAAAGGGCTCAAACTAAGCCAAGATCAACTGAATGCAACACTCGGTGTTATTTCAGAGCAATGTGCGATACTAACAGGTGGCCCCGGAGTAGGAAAAACAACCACCACCCAAATCATTGTTAAACTATTTAACGCGCTAGGTAAAAAAGTGATACTAGCGGCGCCTACGGGACGCGCTGCACAACGTATGTCTGAAGTGATTGGACAAGAATCTAAAACGCTCCATCGGTTACTTGAATGGAAAGCAACGCAGTTTAATCGAAACGAGAATAACCCCTTAGCAGCAGACGTCATCATATTAGATGAGTGCTCCATGATCGACATTACCCTCATGGCTTCTTTTCTTAGGGCTGTACCAAACGATTGTCAACTCTTGTTAATCGGCGATGCAGATCAGCTCCCACCAGTCGGTGCGGGCTGTGTACTTAGAGATCTTATTGCCTCTCAACAATTACCCTGCTTCCATCTTACCCAAGTATTTCGCCAAGCAAAAACCTCCAAGATTATAAAGTTCGCCCACAAAATTAATCAAGGCATCACCCCTCTAATTGAGTCTCCCTTTAACCGCCCGTTCGCTTGGCAAGATGGTACAGATTGCCTATTCATTGATTCAGCCGAAGCCACACAAAAACAACTAGCGTTTATTCGACAAGTAAAGCGACATTTTCGAACTATTGATGCACAGCATACCTTACCAAAAGATACAGGATCAAACTTAGCCAATGACCCAGTAGGCAAACACAATGAAGCGACATTAGAGATCCCAAAAGTGTTCGAACACGTGTCAATCGAAAAACTGCTTAAAGCAAACAAACAAACTGACGAGCTAAAAGCAATGATTAAAAAGATCCCCTCAGACTCTTCACTTCACTATGGTTTGTCTGCAACGGATGTAGTAGTGAAACTAATACTTGATTGGATCCCAAAATACCACCCTGCAAACAGAGAAACACAAATTTTATCGCCAATGACAAAAGGGAGCTTCGGCACTGCAAATCTGAACAAGCTTGTTCAAGAGAAAATTAACCCCCCTGCACCTAATAAAGCAGAAATCCAATTTGGTGGACACATACTAAGGGTTGGCGATAGAGTCATACATCGCAGAAATAACTACGACAACAACGTATACAATGGTGATATCGGTATTATCGAAGACGTAGACAACCTTTCCTTAAGTTTGGTAGTCAGCCTGTTTCCAAACGGCCGGCAAGTCAACTTCACAAAAGAAGATCTAATGGACCTTGACCTGGCGTACGCTATCACCATTCACAAATCTCAAGGTAGCGAGTTTGATACAGTAATCATGCCACTACTCTCTCAGCATTTTGTTATGCTACACAAGAACCTTATTTACACTGGTCTGACAAGAGCAAAAAAATTATCTGTTATTGTTGGCTCTCGGCAGGCACTGGCTATGGCCTCCCAAAAAAATGACAATGAAAGCCGTCAGACAGCATTGCAAGAGATTTTAGCTAGGTCTGTCATCCCTACAACAAGTTAAAAGCATAACACTTTCACTCATCACTATCATCATTAGAATCGCTCGCTACATCAGCAATTAACTGCCGCAACCAAATGTGTGAGGGGTCATAGTGAAGCATTGGACTCCAAGCCATTTTTAACTCAAACTCAGGAATTTGAAACGGGGGCTCCTTAATCACAAGCTCAGAGCGCTTAACTTGCATTTTGGCGACCTTGGAGGGCAAAGTTGCAATCAGATCATTATTCATCGCGAGCAATGCCGGCATTTGGTAATGGCGCGTAAAAATAGTGATTTTCCTTTTTTTTCCAAGCCTAGACAGGGCCTGATCTATCCAACCCAAACCACCAGATTTTTTGGGGTTAACCCCAAACCCAACACCCAATCCCGTTTTACTGACCCAAATATGCTGAGCATTTAAATAAGAAGTTAGGTCAAATTGCTTTACAATCGGGTTCATTGGGTTAACCAGACATGAAAAGTGGTCACACCACAAAGTTTGTTGATGAAAGGAAGAAGGCATCTCGTTAAATCGATTGATTGCCAAGTCAACTTTACCTTGTTCCATATCCTTGTAGCTGACATCACTGGGCGTTAGACAATCAAATATGATACCAGGCGCAGACTCCCTGATACGCTTTATAACTGCGGGAAGCAAAACCGCTTCGCCATAATCGCTACACATAATGCGAAATACTCGATCACTTGTTTTAGGTTCAAACACCTGGCGCGAGGTGAATACTTGCTCTGCATCATTTAATATCACCCTAACCTTTGGATGAATTGCTTTGGCAAAAGAAGTAGCGCTCATCCCCGCACCTGTGCGGACTAACAAAGGATCATCCAAAATTTCACGCAACCGCTTTAAGCCATTACTGAGCGCAGGTTGTGTAATACCTATTCGATCTGCTGCTCTGGTAACACTTAACTCTTGTAGCAAGATATCTAAGTAAACCAAAAGATTTAAATCAACCCGCCTAATATTCAACTATGCCACCTTACGACCCTTAATATGCAGCCTCTATCCAGGCAATATAGTTTAATAACAAACTGAAATTAGTTAAAGGCTTGTTTTGCCATATTCCAACTAAACTTTTCTGAATATTTAATTTAGCATGGAATACTTGTCGTTCCGAAGGATAAGCACTATTTTGAATAATGTGGGTGTAATCCGTGACTTCAAGGTGTTGCTCACAGGCTGGACTCATAGCAAACAAAAATCAAGCATTTTTGTCTTAGTGATATATGGATTTTAAGCTCGAAGAATCACATTATTTATTGGATAGATTAAGGTCTAGATCTTTTCCTTTTATTTCTCCAAAGCTTATCCTACACAATTCCGCTAAATCAGATGATCTTCAACTTAAAGCAGGTCCCAAAATGAGTGCTAAGCAGTATCAAACGCCTAACGCTTCACAAATTAAACACCTATATTAAACTGGGTACAGGTGTTCTAAGTGATTACTAAAGACTCTATTGCTATCAGGTTAAAGCTAATTTACCTAGGACTGGTAAGCATTGTCTTGTTAGGACAGTCGGCTCTCTACTATATCATCATTAGTAATAACCAAAAACAGAACCTAGAAAGTGAAATTTCTTCTTTAGCCAATTTGGTTGCACTTAATTTAATAGCGCCTCTTTCCTTTGACGACAAGATTGCAGCGAGTGATGCGCTGTCTTCTTTAAAAACCGAACCAAATATTGTCGCGGCCCGCATCTTCG
The DNA here is from genome assembly GCA_038135915.1 of Gammaproteobacteria bacterium. GTDB lineage: Bacteria > Pseudomonadota > Gammaproteobacteria > Pseudomonadales > UBA6940 > JAYPYM01. The sequence continues at coordinate 9,206 of JAYPYM010000109.1, read as the reverse complement.
ATATAAATAACAACACTTATGTTGAATATCATCCAACATCAGAGGACAAGGACGCCCTCAAAAAAGATCAATCATCTATCACACAGATTCAAAAAAAATTTTGGGACTCAGAAACAACCCGGTTTTTCTATACCGACCAGTATTTTCACTATCTAATGCCAATCACTTTTGATGAAGAGTTAATCGGCAGGATATATCTTCAAATTGACCTTAGCTATCACAAGTCCCAAAAGCGCCAAACATTGCTGATTTCGACACTGGCATTCCTGACAGCAATCATATTGGTATTTATTTCTTTTGCTTATGTTCGAAGGTGGGTGATTGAACCAATTCAAATGCTGAGCAACCTAATGGCAAAAGTGACCAGATCACAAGATTATTCCTTGAGGCTAAAGTATGAATCGAGGGACCAGGTGGGCAAGCTCATCAATGGATTTAACCAGATGCTAGAGGAAATAAAAGTACGGGACGACAAATTACAAAATTGGGCAGAACAATTAGAGAACAAAGTCGCAATTAGAACCAAAGAACTGAGTGATTCAAACGCAGCTCTAGAAAAAACGATAGATGCATTACAAAAAGCACAAGACAAGATTGTTGAAAAGGAAAGATCTAAACTCGACGCAGAAGCGAAAGAGAGAGCAAAAAGCGGATTTCTTGCAAACATGAGCCACGAACTAAGGACACCCATGAATGGTGTCATGGGCATGATGAGCTTATTAAAAGAAACAGGGCTTAACTATCAACAAAACGACTACTTAGCTATTGCTATGGAGTCTGCCCAACACCTTCTCTCTTTATTAGACGACGTTCTAGACTACTCAAAGGTAGAATCAGGTAAAATTGATTACGAGCACGTTCCCTTTTCAGCAATCAATATTGTCGATGCGAGCATCCAAATACTCAATCAACAGGCCATATCCAAATCTGTAGCGCTCAGACTTTTCATCATCAATAAAGTACCAAGAATTACATTAGGAGACCCTCTGCGTTATAAACAAATCATTATCAACCTCATCAGCAATGCGATAAAATTCACAGAAAAAGGAGAAGTCAGCGTCACTATTAAGGCACTTCCTATTATTAACAATCAAACAAAGCTAATAAATGAAAGTGAAGTAAATAACCGAATTCTATTAGAGGTAAAAATCAAAGATACAGGGATAGGCATTCCTAAAAATAAATTAGGTAGTATTTTTGAATCGTTTCAACAAGCAGATACATCAACTACCAGACTATACGGAGGTACTGGTTTAGGCCTAGCACTCTGCAAGCTAATGATAGACGACATGGGTGGTGAGATTGACGTTGAATCTACCCTTAACGAAGGTAGTTGCTTCACTGTAAGACTACCATTAGAAACCAAAATGAGCTCAGGGCATACAAGCCCTCCACTCAATCATGAAGATAAGATTTACGCCAGCGTTTTTAGCTTCGACCGCCTAGAGCGCCTTAGTTTGGCTCGCAGACTTAAGTACATGAATATTCGAGCATCCATAGCACACAATTTTGCTAAGCTAGAGCACATCATTCAACACAAAAAGAATCTTTCTTTTGTCTTCGTAGATTACGAGATTATTGACAACCACTTCGAAGATTTTTACAACACTTTCAAGCATACTCGTAAAACGCTAACATGGATACCATTTGGCGACTATGAACAACAAGATAATTGGCAAAATAAAAACCAAAAATATTTCTTAGTCAAACCCATCAACCAAGTCAGCGTCGAAAAATTATTGTCAACATTGATCGCTAATCCAACACCCAGTTTAACTCATATTAACAACCCGTCTAACAGCAATCTGTCAGATTTAAAGGCAAGTCGCTTCAAGATAATGATCGTAGACGACAATACTGTTAACAGAATGGTTGCGCAAGGACACTTAAAGCAAATTGGTGTAACTACGGAGTGCTGTGAAAACGGAGCAGAGTGTATTGATCTATTGGAAAAAGAACATTTTGATTTAATTTTAATGGACTGCCAAATGCCCGTCATGGATGGCTATGAAGCAACACTCAACATTCGTAAACACAAGCTACCTAGAATCTCTGAAGTTATCATTGTTGCCATGACTTCCAACGCCTTCGAAGAAGATAGAATAAAATGCATCAATGCGGGTATGGATGACTACATGGCAAAACCTGTTGAGTCTAAGAAGCTCATTGAAACACTATGCCTTTGGTTAATCGAAAAAAAATCAGCCTAAAATCCACTCCATTCAAACAGAGAGGCCATATCAACTACTATCTACACTACCTTCTTCTGACGATGAAGATAAAGATGAATCTGCAGAAACAAGACCTGGACAGCTATCACCATCATAGCTGGATCCTCTAAAGCTTTCACTTAAATCTTTAAAAGCACTTGTTCTCTTAGTAGATGCTCTGAAACTGACTGGAAGGTCTGACCCTAGATAACTATCTTCTGTCGACAACTTATTTGACACCAATGCTTGTACACCAGTATCTTTAATTGCTGGACTGTTTTTCTTAAAGAAAGCTTTAACTTCTTCTAGAAAATCATTGATATCGTATCGACTAGGATCATCTATACCTTTAAAGGCTGCCAATTTTTTTTCTAACTTTAAAGCGGGTTCATATAGTGATTCACTAGTTGTACAGTACTGGCAAAGCCTCGCAAAATGTTTCACACCATCTTTAACCTGAGAAGCTGATTCTTTCCGATCTAGCTTATTTAAACGCCCAGTTAAAGCTGAAAAAGCTTCATCAATCTCGTTGTCCGTTAATGCCGAAAAAGTTTCATCAAGTTCCTTTTGAGTTAATTGCGAGATAGGCACCGTAAGCTCCTGATTTTGTTTAAAAACAAGATCGCCAAACCGGAGGTCCTTTGCATCATGCTCTAAATAAGTTAGCTCGGTAATAAATATTTCTGCTCTAAGCTTATCTCCAACCTTCCCACTTGCATATTCGCTAGCGGTGAGTTCTCTTGCATATTTTTCACTTGTAACACCATCTGTAATACCATGAAAAGTAAATAGATCTACATCACGAATGATTTCTATCGCATCAAAGTAACGCTTCGAAGACGCCTCAAATTTACCTAAAAGACGAGATTTTTGATATTCAAGCGATCTTGTTGTCTCTGGAGTGATATCTTTATTGCCAAGAAAAGCGTTTATTTGCTCTAATTCTCCTTTAATTTTTTCCTTAACTGCATTCTCAGCATCCAAAGCCTTCGCAGCTTTTTTATATCTGCTAGCTAGCTCCTTTAATAGTGCTGCCGACTGCTCTGCTCTCTTTTCAGCTGGTTTACTTTCATCATTGATATACTTAATTTTCTTGATCACAGAAGCGTGACTAGCCTTCCATTTTTGATACGCCTTATCTTCACCAAGATGCAATTCGCTGGCTTGTAGCTTTACCCGCTTCGCCAGCTCAGAAGCACCATCCGATAAATGGCTGGCAAAATTTTCTATAGAAAATTTTTGTCTAAATCTTCTTGTTTGCTTTCTAGCATCCTTGTCAATGGCTTTTTCAGTCTGTTTTAAATTTGATGCACTGAATACATGGGTATACAAGTCAATCTCAGCGGCTTGATCAATGAGTAATGGTAATAATTCATAAACGGCAGCAGTATCACCATAGGTCTCACGCGTATTAATAATCTCACGCGTCTTATAGGTCTCACCCTCCTTATAGGTCTCAAGCTCCTTCCAGACTTTATAAGTGGATAGATTGGAATCATGATCGCTCTTTATACTAAATGTCCCAGTATTTCTGAAGTTGAAAACTGTAGTTTCTCCACCTCGCTTCAAACTAAAATCCTTCGTCACTCCCACACCTGATTGAGAATCAGTACTAAACTTAACAGCCAAGGAGCCACCATTGTTCTTAAAAGTTATTTCAATTGCTGGCTGTGTATTGTCATCTTCTGCAGGCTCTAATTTTATATCTGCAATTGCATCTAAAGGTATTTCATTAGCTAATAATATTGCCTTCGCATATTGGAAAGTCAGATAGAGATCTCTCTTAGCTGCGAGATCCAGTGTTGCCCGGGTTTTCCACCTTCCACCATTTTCAGTCACTTCTTTTGTAGGATCAAAATGCTTGATCAGGAAATCAAGCTTACTACGCGATTTTTCCAGACCCTGTCTAGCATTTCGATTAAATACTTCTATATATTTATTTCTGTGTTGATTTAAAACCTCAGAATGTTTCAGCGCCTCCACATCTGACAAATGACCGGTGTGATCAGGAGAGGCTGACCCTATCTGCGTTTTCTCTGTGCCCGTTGCCTGCACCCTATCTTTAACTACAGAGGCCAACTCAGCAGCCGCATCTTTAATCTTTAAAAAAAATGTTTTTGCTGGTTTACTACTATGAGCAGCTTTATCAAAGACACTACTGGGATTAAGCTTGAAGCCCACCCGTCTGCCGTCACCAACCATACTTTGATCCACTTATTAACATTAAATACATGTCACTTTAATATCACATTATCCTGGCTGGTAGGTTTAAGTTTCTTATGTTTTACGTATCATTTTTTATTTTTTACAAGGTTATGTTACTCGGAAGTGAATAGCGCAGACACATCAAGGTTTAGGTTAACTTGATGTAACAGCCTGTATCACAGGCCAGAAATTTACACACATTAGATACACAAATAGCATAAGCTTGAATTGAACCAAGTATTTTTGTTAGAGTGCTGGTTAATCCATTCAGCTATTTCGGAAACCTAACACATGTCGCGATCAGAAATTATTAACGTTAATGTTGTATCTCAGACAATTCTAAAAACACCAGCAGATCTAACTGAGCAGGTACCTCTTTCAGAAAAAGCCATCCAAACAGTGGTACAAGGTAGAGAGCAGGTACGGAATATTTTAGACCACAAGGACAAACGCCTCATGGTGGTGGTAGGGCCTTGCTCCATACACGATGTCAATGCAGCGAAAGACTATGCCGAACGGCTAAAGAAGCTGGCAAAGACAGTGGAAAATGAATTGATGATCATTATGCGCGTCTACTTTGAAAAGCCTAGGACCACAGTAGGCTGGAAAGGCTTAATTAATGATCCACACCTAGATGATTCTTTCAAAATTGAAGAAGGCTTACAAATTGGCCGCCAATTACTCACTGATCTCGCAGAATTAGGCTTGCCTACTGCAACAGAAGCCTTAGACCCTATTTCTCCCCAATACCTTCAAGACCTCGTGACTTGGTCTGCAATAGGCGCCAGGACGACTGAATCCCAAACGCACCGAGAAATGTCTAGCGGTCTTTCTTGCCCCGTTGGCTTTAAAAATGGTACCGATGGTGGGCTGGAGGTGGCAATTAATGCGCTACTAAGTGTTTCAAACCCCCATCGCTTTCTAGGTATTAACAATGAAGGCCAAGTCTCAATTATACACACCCAAGGCAATCAATATGGACATATTGTGCTCAGGGGTGGCAATAATAAACCCAATTACGACTCCGTGAATGTTGCACTGTGTGAACAAGCTTTGCAGAAAAAACAACTCACACCGAATATTATGATTGACTGTAGCCATGCTAACTCGAATAAAGACCCTTCTTTACAGCCGCTTATTATAGAAAATGTAACCAATCAGATTCTAGAAGGAAACAAATCTATCGTTGGTATCATGATCGAAAGCAATATCCATGCTGGCAATCAAAAAATTCCCGAAGACCTGTCTCAATTGAAGTATGGTGTCTCTGTGACGGACGGCTGCATTGATTGGGAAACTACCGAAGCAGCATTACTCAGCATGAGCGACAAACTTAAAGAAGCTTTACCAAAACGTTAATCAACAAATATAGACCTTCACATGGGCTTGAATAAAAACTGTGCTCCAAGTAACTGGAGCACAGTTAATCATATCAATAATAAGCGTTTTCTCGATCTGTATGATCAGTTGCGTCGACTACTTTCTTAAGTGCTGGCAAGCGCTCCAACAAGGTTTTTTCAACACCATCTTTTAAGGTTAAATCCACAGAAGCGCACCCTTGGCAACCACCTCCAAAACGCAAAACTGCCACTGTATTATCTTCAGCCATTGACTCAAGACTTACAAACCCACCATGAGAAGACAGCATTGGGTTAATTTCCGACTGCAGAACATGCTGGATATGCTCTTCTATAGACGCACCTTCTCCGATTTGCGGTATCTTCGACTTGGGCGCTTTAAAAGTCAGCTGGCCGCCAAAGCGGTCCTTATTGTAATCAACAATGGCATCTTCCAGGTAAGGCAAAGAATCTTCAGGGATATACGCAGAAAATCCATCATAAGAAAACTGGCTGTCCTCTGGCTTCTCCTCCCCTTCTGGACAATATGCCATACAGCACTCTGCGGCTGGTGTACCTGGCTTTTCAACAAAGATTCTAACACCAATCCCTGGGCTTTCCTGGGCAGCTAATAGATCTCTTAAATAGCCTTGGGCTGAATCAGTAATCTGGATAATATTAGACTCAATAGTCACTACAAGCTCCTAAAATGTCTGGATAAAAAAGTGAATTCATCGCGTGAAATCAAACGTAGAATCAGTATACTGACATAGAACAAGCTTGTCATTATACCCGACTAGATTTGTCAGGTAAAAACTTCGAGAACGTTGAATTAGCACCATGAAAAAGATAGAAAAGACCTTGAAACTGCTCGAGGCAGCACCAGAAGGTGAAGGCTTAGATAGCCTAGATGAAACTATTCGTGCATTAAAGTGGAACCAAGACGGTCTAATCCCTGCCATCGCTCAAGACAGCGACACCCAAGAAGTTCTGATGCTAGCATGGATGAACGAAGATGCTTTACGGGAAACCTTGGAAACCAAAAAGGTTTGTTACTGGTCTCGCTCTCGTCAAAAACTATGGCGAAAGGGAGAGATGTCTGGACAATCACAAACACTCCATAACATCTATACTGATTGCGATGGCGACACAATTTTGATCGAAGTGAGTCAACTAGGCTCAGCCTGTCATACAGGGCGTCGAAGTTGTTTTTACAATCAAATTACCAATAAGGGCACGCAAGTTTGCCTTCCAATTCTTAAAGACCCCAACGAACTCTACGCAAAAGCCGATGATAATCAGCACAACAAAAAGATTTAACACAAGCTCAATTGATACAAAGGTTATCTGACTCATGCCCACAGCGACTGAAAGCATTCAAAATAAATTAACTGTCTACAACACATTAACGAAGAAAAAAGAGCTTTTTCAACCGCTAGACCCTGAGCACATTACCATGTACGTCTGCGGCCCAACGGTTTATAACTATGTGCATATTGGCAATGCACGCCCTATGGTGATTTTTGACTTACTCTTTAGACTACTGAAAAGAATCTATACAAATGTCACTTACGCGAGAAACATCACAGATGTAGACGATAAAATTAATCAAGCCGCCAAGAGTAACAATGAAAGCATCAGTCAGTTGTCTGGTAAGTACGCAGAGTGCTTTCGTCAAGACATGGACCAACTGGGTGTTCTTCCACCGACTGTTGAACCATTAGCAACAGAACACATTAATGAAATGATCCAGATGATCAATGAGCTGATCAACAAAGGATTCGCATACGAAGCAGAAGGACATGTTTTATTCAACGTAGCCAAACATTCAAATTATGGTGAATTATCAAACCGAAACCTTGAAGAAATGATTGCAGGTGCTCGAGTCGAAGTAGCACCATACAAAACAAACCCGGCTGACTTTGTACTTTGGAAGCCCTCTTCCGCAGATCTTCCCGGTTGGCCAAGCCCATGGGGCCGCGGGCGCCCAGGATGGCATATTGAATGCAGCGCAATGATCAGAAAACACCTTGGGGAAACCATTGACATCCATGGTGGCGGGCAAGACCTTATTTTTCCACACCATGAGAATGAGATGGCACAAGGCAAATGCAGCTCGCCAGGCTCCAATTACGCGAACTACTGGATGCACAACGGTTATCTAACCACTTCTGGTGAAAAAATGTCAAAGTCGCTCGGTAATTTTTTAACTGTGCACGATTTATTAGCATCATATCCAGGTGAAACACTTCGTTACGCATTGATCAGCGCATACTATCGGTCACCGCTAGATTGGGGGCAAGACACACTTTCGCAAGCCTCTGCCAGCTTAGACCGTTTATATACGGCATTAAAGGGCTATTCATCAACTGAAACCCCACTAGTGTTACCAGAAGCAATCGAGCTCAACAACAAAGTCGAAGCTTCATTGCTAGATGATCTTAACACGCCACTTGCCTTATCAAGTATGCACCAAATCGCTAATCTATACTTTAAAGTCAATAACCCTAAGGAAAAGCAACAGTTTCAATTGGCTCTGGCACAATGTGGAGAAAAGCTCGGCCTCCTCAGCCATACTGCTGAAGAGTGGTTTACACAAATTAAAGGTGGCAATCAGGCTAGTTTGAGTAACACAGAAATTGAAGCAGCTATTCAAGAACGCATCATCGCCCGGAAAGAAAAACGATTCGGTGATGCAGATAAAATTCGAGACGATTTGAAACAACAAGGCATAGAACTGGAAGACACATCAAATGGAACAAAGTGG
>JAYPYM010000109.1:0-677 GCA_038135915.1 Gammaproteobacteria bacterium | reverse complement strand
GCACCGCTCCTAATAACAGATTGAAGCCTAGGTGGTTGGGTTTGCACAGAGTTATAGTTGGACTGATTTTAAAATCAGTCCGTATCTACCAATATTTAATCAGCCCCCTGTCTCCGCCCTGCTGCCGCTATATACCAAGCTGCTCTGAATATGCCAGTGATGCAATAGAATCACGAGGTATATTAATAGGCAGCGTTATGACGCTAAAAAGAATAGCGCGCTGCCACCCATGGAGCAAGCACCCCATATATGACCCCGTGAACCATACTTCAATAAAAAAGAGAGAAATCAATGCAAGCAATCAATTAACCGACAATCAGACTTGATGTTTTCTAATGATCAAACAAATTAACCTCAACCCATCATGGAAAAGAAACCTACTATTTTTCGCAATCGGGCTGGTCATATCAGTCTGCGCTGGTTTCGCATTAAAAATTTTTTGGCAGCCTTTATCTCTCTACTACATTAATTACCACTCACAGGCCCATGGTATCAAAATCAACCAATTAGATTGGCACACACATCACGGAAAAACAATGCTTGTCAATACAGGGACAGGCAGCATCTACTCAGACAAACAAAAAATAATCTTTAAATTCTATGAGATGAAAATGGAACTCAACCGTCACTGGCTTCTAGGACCTAGCGCCGAATTAATAGATATCAAAAAAATCATT
>JAYPYM010000108.1:8739-14381 GCA_038135915.1 Gammaproteobacteria bacterium | reverse complement strand
GATCTAGTAAAAAAGCCTAGTATCAGCTACATGACTAACGATCCAAAAACTGAATTGCTGCAACTGTTAAAGGCAAGACTGTCAGGCAGCTTGTCATCAAAATACAGCATCTTCAATGCACCCTTACAGAAAGATAGCTTGGCACACCTGGGCTCCATTGAACAGGTTAAAGGCACCGCATCTAGCTTGCTGCCAGAAATTAGTCACCTTGTAATAACAACTAGCACTGGCGAGGAAGTGATATTCACCCTATTAGCTAATAGAGCACACAGCAATATCACAAGTTTACTACGGGAAGAGACCACACGCCTGCCGGAAGAAGACACCATTACCTTAGCATATGGCGTCATTGGCAATTATCCGAACGCTTTTTTTAACGTAAATGAAGAAGATCTAGTTTCTTTTTCCTCTCAACTATCAAAGCTAAGAAATGAGAAGGACTATCGTCAATTCAAAGACCAATTCGGCATCAGAAGAACCAACCCTGACTTTTGGCGTCACAGCGACAAAGTACACGAGATTTTCAAACAACAGCAACCGACGGCAGCAGCGGTTTTAGACTATAATCGGCTTGAAAATAGGTAACTGCTAAATCAATTTTGTGCGTCAACGACCCATCAGGGTTTTTGCTTCAGAGTGGCTTATATCATCCTGAGTACGTTCAAGCAGCACATTTAATAGATTATCCTGAAAATTAATATTGCCTGTTAATTGACCATGGTTATGACAAAGAAAAAAAGCATAATCCAAAGGGAAGAAGCTGTACTTATGACGGGGAAGCTCAGGGTGCAAGAAATGTCTCGCTAACATAGATGGCTTAGTTACACGGCCATCGCCTGGCTCTAGCATTAATCGTTTATAATCGATATGTTTCAAGCGAGATTTGACTTGATGAGGCCATAGCCTAAAAAAAGATTCACCTTCGATATCCTCAACCAACATGCGAGCAGGCGTTGGTGAACAATTACCACCAAAAGCTACTATAGAGTAATCTATATTTGGTACGGGCACAGTCAGAGACCAAACAAAACGCCGAGCTCTTTCTATGTATTTTGCAAAATAACGCTGCAATAAATCTACATAATGATTTCCTGCTTCTTCTGAATCAAAATTCGATAGAATGCGCTGAATAATACTTGGATTAAAAATACCCCACTCCAGACGCCGCCATAGCTCAACGTCATACAAGTCCCGCTTCAGAGGCTTACCCTCAATATTAACTAACCAGGTATTCAATGGATGAGGCAAAAGTTGGTAAACGCTTGGCATGGTTGCCAACACCTCGACTGGTACTGTACCAAACACAACTTTATAACCCTCGATCAACTGATGCAAGGCTGCGACTGAACCTAGATTAGGGGACCCCAACTGTATAAAGCGCCTCACTTTTTGAGCACCAGCTTGAGTCACTGGAAAGTCATTGTCATTCAACACATCTACCGTGCCATAGCGCATATAATATCTTGCGATAAGCCCACCCATGCTATGGGCAATTAAGTCAACTTTTAAATCTGGATCACCATAGTCTCGTCGAATACTTTCTATAAATGCATCCAACTTTCTTACCGTATCAACACTGTCGTAACGCCAATCGTAAGCAAACTGATAATATCGCCTACCACTACCGCCTTTATCTTCTCCCAACTGCCGATTATTCAAATGGGCAGTACCTACCTGTGTATACTGGTAATTACCGTAAGACTCCAACACTTCAAACAGCGAACCATAAAAGTCAAAAACCAAAACACGCTCAGGCAGGTGCCCTGCCCTTATCTTTGAGGGCTTTGGCAATAAAGTTTCAGCATCCAATTCAAGCGCTAAAGTTTCATAGTTTGCAAACAAGGAACGATACCAAGGGCCAAACCAAACCTCTTCACCCTCCTCATTAACCAGTGTGCTACTGACAATACCTGGTATGACAATAACTGGGGGCTGGACGTATTTGTCCTTAATCTGGTGAGACTCTAATAAGCCCCATTGATCCACCTCATATAGTCTGGACAAGTCAGGCTGCATACTGGAGCAGGCTGTCAGAAAAACGGCTAGGGTAAGAAAAATAGTTTTAACTGAGAATCTAAACGGCATATATTTGACTTTAAAATTATTTCTATTTCTGTTGAGTTATTTTTTCATCTGGCTTAAAAGATGAAAAGCATAAGTCATTCTGAGCATTTTGATGTGCAAAACGCCCAAATTTCAGAAAATGTATCACTTCATTAATCACCTCTGTTCTTTCCATCAAAAATGGGTGTGTTACAGGCAAAGCTAAAAAACTACACATCCCAGATACATGCGTACTCATCAGTGAGACCTTACCATCATCTGGGTTAGGCAAAAACATGGAAAGAATTAGATTCATACTACGAGTGCCAGCAATAATGCCAAGCTCGAAATCAACACCTCCTAAACTTTTTGGTACGTCGTTTTTACCAGTTCCTAACTGTCTGCCAGCAGGCCCATTAATCAGATAAAAACCAGGCACATCTTTTAGGTAATCAACCACTTCACTGCCTTGATTTGGCGGACCAAGCATCACTACTCGACCAAGCTCGTTCACATTATTTCTTTCAAGGTAATACCTTAACAATATACCACCCAATGAATGGGCAACCATATTGATAGGTAATTTGCCTGCGTGAATACACTGCTCAATCCATTTCGGTAATGTATCATAGGACAAGGTTTCTACGGTCCTGCGCCTTGAATCATAACCTTCATTAATCACATAATAGCCTTGATCGCTCAGCAAACGATCCATTTTTTGCATTGACTTTTCAGTTCTCGCCAAACCATGTATTAAAATAACACAGGCTTGGTTTCCTGATGGCTCGGGTAAACCAACAGATTCAGATTCCAGACCTGCAAGACACCAGTGACTTAAAAAAAGAAGGCCAAGGCCATTGAGATATTTCATGCCGTTATCTTTAGTTCAGCACCAGAATAATGTCAAATCTATATGTTGCACTCATTAACACTGAAAGGCATGCATCTAGGCTACCTCAATCAGACGACTATCGTTACCGAATAGAGTTAGCGTAAAAAGCGTGACTTATACCTAATAACCCACTAAACCAAACCGACCAGATGATAGCAAGTAGCAATAAAAGCTGGTAGAATCAGGCCTTTTCTCTCCTAAATAGCGTCAAATTAATGAGTTGATAAAAACGTTCTAACAGCTGAGGTAACCCATGCACAATAGCTTAGATGTCGACCCTGGGACTAACGACAAGGCTCTGAACATTCAGAGCATGACAGATATCAATATTAGCAATAAAGTACTCTTAATCCGAGAAGACCTTAATGTGCCGATTCGAGAGGGCTCTATTACCAATGACGCTCGTCTGAAAGCCGCACTGCCCACCATAAAGTTAGCGCTAAGCAAAGGAGCTCAAGTCATTCTCATGTCTCACCTTGGCAGGCCTAAAGAAGGTGAGTTCGATGAGAGCATGAGCCTACAGCCAGTTGCAGATTACCTGACAAAAGCCCTAGCTCAAGAAGTGCCATTGGTAAGAGACTGGACTAACGCTTTTTTTCTCGGTAATCGCCCTATTGTACTGCTAGAAAACGTCAGGTTTAACCGGGGAGAAAAGAAGAACGACCCAGAATTAGCAAAAAAAATGGCCAATTTTTGTGACATCTTTGTTATGGACGCCTTTGGTACGGCTCATCGTGCTCAAGCATCCACTGAAGGGGTGGCCAGATACGCGCCTCAAGTATGTGCAGGCCCGCTACTGACAGCAGAGCTCGCAGCACTTGGTCAAGCACTTCAAACGCCGAAGCCACCAGTTATTGCTATCGTCGGCGGCGCGAAAGTCTCAAGCAAGCTCTCTGTGCTTACTGCACTAGCAAGTAAAGTCGACCAAATCATTGTTGGTGGAGGTATCGCAAACACTTTCATTGCTGCAAAAGGCTACCCTGTAGGCAAATCTCTCTATGAGCCGGAGCTCATTGAGGAAGCAAAAAAAATTATGTCGCTTGTAGACATTCCAATACCTCAAGATGTGGTAACAGCAACAGAGTTCTCTGAGCAGGCTGAGCCAAACACGAAAATGATAGAGCACGTCCAAGAAAACGAAATGATATTAGATATAGGCCCAAAATCAGCAGAGAAAATCTCAAGCTTGATTCGTTCAGCGGGCACTATCTTATGGAATGGACCACTGGGTGTATTCGAATTAACGCCATTCAGCCAAGGAACTAGAGCCTTAGCAACAGCAATAGCAGGAAGCTCAGCATTTTCAATCGCTGGTGGAGGTGATACCCTTGCAGCAATAGACGCCTTTGGCGTAAGCAACGATATCAGCTACATATCAACCGGCGGAGGTGCCTTTTTAGAGTTTTTGGAAGGTAAAACATTGCCAGCCGTAGCCGTACTAGAAAGTCGCACTAAAGAACTAAAAACCAAACAAACTCCCGTAACCACAGATTAATCCAATGCTTATTTAATCAAGAGGAAATTCACAATGTTAATCAGTTTAAGACAGCTACTCGATGAAGCAGCAGAACAAGGATATGGTGTACCTGCATACAATGTAAACAACTTAGAACAAATGCGCGCTATCATGGAAGCAGCTGATGAAACAGATAGTCCTGTTATTGTGCAGGCTTCTGCAGGTGCAAGAAAATACGCCGGCGCCCCCTTCCTAAGACATTTAATTTTAGCTGCTGTTGAAGAATGGCCTCATATTCCTGTTTGCATGCATCAGGATCACGGCGTATCTCCGGCAGTTTGTCAACGATCTATCCAACTCGGCTTCTCTTCTGTAATGATGGACGGGTCACTCAAAGAAGATGGGAAAACGCCTGCTGACTATGATTACAATGTCACTGTAACTAAAACGGTCACTGATATGGCGCACGCATGCGGCGTTTCCGTAGAAGGAGAACTTGGCTGCTTAGGCTCTCTCGAAACCGGACAAGCTGGCGAAGAAGATGGCATCGGTGCTGAGGGTACATTATCACATGACCAATTACTGACAGACCCAGAAGAAGCAGCCGATTTCGTCAAAAACACTCAAGTAGATGCATTGGCGATAGCAATTGGAACAAGCCATGGCGCTTATAAATTTTCTCGACCACCAACAGGCGATATACTTGCAATTGAAAGAATTCGAGCCATCCATGAAAGGATTCCCAACACACATCTCGTCATGCATGGATCATCATCCGTGCCACAAGAATGGTTAGAAATTATCAATGAATATGGTGGCAACATCCCTGAAACTTATGGTGTACCTGTTGCAGAGATTCAGGAAGGAATCAAGCATGGCGTACGGAAAGTTAATATTGATACAGACCTGAGGCTGGCTTCAACTGGCGCTGTAAGAAGATTCCTGGCAGAAAACCCAGCAGAGTTTGACCCACGAAAATACCTAAAGCAAACTGTCTCTGCTATGAAGGAAATTTGCAAAGAGCGATATGAAGCCTTCGGTACCGCTGGGCAAGCGAGTAAGATAAAAGCTTTAAGTCTAGAGACCATGTTCGAAAGATACCTAAGTGGTGAACTAGACCCCGTAGTTAGGTAACATTATTAGGCAACTGGTATTTAACCGATCAGCATTAAAGGTTAAGTACCAGTGGCAATGGCAGAAAATCAGCGTTTAAAAAGCATTACTTTTCAATATATTACATAACTTCCAGCA
>JAYPYM010000108.1:0-8729 GCA_038135915.1 Gammaproteobacteria bacterium | reverse complement strand
ACTCTTTGCACTTTTTCAAAAGTGCCGATAAACTCTTCTCAACTAATAGAAAATATTTTTCAAAGCAACCAAAGCACAGCGAGCTAGAGTCCGTGTTCCACAAAAATACGCTGATCGATGAAACAAGCTTACTTTCACCCAACTTTTCGCCTAATAGGGCACATCCTTTAACAGAAGAGCAACAAAGGTATGCAAGCTTTTATGGCATCAATTTCAGCACTTCGATGCCAGGCGTGAAACATGAAATAGGGCACTTCGAATCTAATGAATACCGACTGTTTGCTCAATCATGGGAAAACAAGGAAAGCCTTTGCCAGGGCACCCTACTCATTTTACATGGCTATTTTGACCATATTGGCCTCTATCAGCACATAATAGACTACGGTTTATCCCGAAACCTAAGGGTCGTAGGCTTTGATCTGCCTGGACATGGCATCTCCTCTGGAGATGAAGCGGCTATCCCTGATTTTCTCGTATACCAGGACATTCTAAAAGAATGGTTAGACCTACATCGCGAGCAATCACCCAAACCCTGGTACTTAATCGCTCAGAGCACAGGCGCTGCTATAGCTATGGACTACCTATTGATTAATCAATGTGATGAAACCAACAACCCTTTCCGCAAGGTGGCGTTTCTTGCCCCGCTAGTCCGCCCGACACAACTGTATAAAATTAAGATGCTTTACCACGCGTTAAAACCATTCAAAAAATACATCAATAGAACATTTACTGCAGGTTCGAATAACCCTAAGTTTAATTGCTTCATCAAGCAAGGTGACCCCCTACAATCAAAGAGAGTCTCTAGAGAATGGGTCGGTGCACTCCTTAATTACATTCATCGCGTAGAATCTGCCGCACCAGTGCCGATTACCCCTTTAATTTTTCAGGGAGATCAAGACACAACTGTTAGCTACTTGCATAATTTAGCGATCATTGAAAAAAAGTTTTGGCAACCAAAAGTGATTTATCTCGATGGCGCTAAACATCACTTGGCCAACGAGACTGAAAACTTCCGAAGAATTATCTTTAACGAGCTAGATCAATGGTTTGATTTAAAGAAACAGACAACTTGAAACATGCCAAATGCGGTTGAATTCAAAGCCACCAATGAGTATGCTGGCACACTTAGAATTAACTGTTTAGAAATAGATTAAGCCCTTATGAAACAACCAAACAAACTAAATGAAGCACTCTGGGAATTCCCATGCGAGCATGCAATTAAAATCATGGGTTACAGCCAATACCCTCTGGTGGATATTATTTGTAGCACGCTAGATGAACAGTCCACCGCCTATTGCCAAAAAAGCATCAAATGCAAAAATAGCCGGCACGGCAAATATACATCCGTCACGATTAAAGTTACCTTCAATAACAAGAAAGAAGTTGAAGATTTATTTTCAACACTTTCCGACCGAAAAGAAGTAGTCTGGGCACTGTAACACTAAGCATGAATCATCAGCTTGATTCAGCACAGCGTGCTGACCTAGTGAAAAAAGCTGAAAGTGCGCACATCAACAGGGACTAAAAGCAATGAACCTCAAGATAAAGCATTTGGGCATCAGAGACTACTCGAAAACCCTGACTCAAATGAAAAACTGGGTTGATGCACAAGATAAAAAAGGTCAGCAAAATAACCAAAATCAAGATGAAATTTGGATGCTCCAACACTGTTCAGTCTATACAAAGGGCCAATCAGAATCTTCTACCCTTGATAGCAGCATAAACACCGAGGCTAACCGCACTTTGCCGACTTCGTATATCCGTGGCATACCGATTATCCAAAGCGACCGGGGCGGTAAAACAACTTATCATGGTCCAGGCCAGCTCATTGCTTATATGATGATTAATTTAAACCGTAAAGGGTGGGGGCCTCAAAAGCTTGTTCAATTAACCGAATCTATTGTCCTAGCATTCTTGCAGGAAAACGGCATACTAGGTCAATTAAAAGAAGGGGCACCAGGCGTTTATGTGATGAATAAGAAAATAGCATCCTTGGGCTTCAGAATTCGGAAAGGCATTAGTTATCACGGATTAAGTATAAACGTTGACATGGACATGAGACCATTCAACAATATAACACCATGTGGTCAATCAGGTATACAAATGACCCAGATGAAAGATGAGACTCATGACCCCATCGAATTAAACCGTCTCGAATGCCAGCTGAAAGAACACTTTATGGCAGTGTTATCCTAACATTTACCTTGGGGTCATGATTAGCATTTTAAACACCCAGCAGAGGAAAACGTAGTGAATACCCGACAGAAAGACAAATCAACAAAATCCAAGCCATCTGTCACACCAGGAGAAAAGAAAAGGGGACAAGAGAAAGTTGCCCGCATCCCCATCAAAGTCGTACCCACAGAAACGCTACCCAAAAAGCCCAGCTGGATTCGAGTAAGATTACCCAGCAACGGCAAAGCAAAGAAAGTCAAAGAACTGCTACGCAAACAGTCACTTCATACAGTCTGCGAGGAGGCAGCGTGCCCAAATCTGCCAGAGTGCTTTGGCAATGGTACAGCTACCTTCATGATTATGGGTGACATCTGTACACGAAGATGCCCTTTTTGCGATGTAGCACATGGCCGTCCGTTACCGCTAGATAATAATGAACCCAAACAACTGGCAGAAGCCGTGCACTCACTGAGCTTGAAGTATGTTGTGATTACATCTGTAGATAGAGATGACCTACGTGATGGAGGCGCTCAACACTTCGCGGACTGCATCAACAGCATTCGCACAAAGAGTCCAACCACTAAAATTGAAATTTTGGTGCCAGATTTTCGAGGTCGAATGGAACAGGCATTGCAAGCATTAACCCACGCACCTGTCGATGTCTTTAATCACAACCTAGAAAACGTACCAAGACTCTACAAACAGGTTCGACCAGGCTCGGATTATCTTTGGTCCCTAACATTATTAAAGTCGTATAGGGAATTATTTCCCAATACTCCGACGAAATCTGGCCTCATGCTAGGATTAGGGGAAGAGGAAGAGGAGGTCATACAGGTCATGAAGGACCTACGAGCACATGATGTCACCAGCCTCACGCTTGGACAGTATTTACAGCCAAGTAAAGACCACCTACCCGTGCAACGCTTCGTCACACCCGAAGAGTTTAACCGGCTGGGTGAAATCGCGTTTGAGCTAGGCTTCGAACAGGTCGCAAGCGGGCCAATGGTACGCTCTTCTTATCACGCTGATCTGCAAGCCCAAGGCGTGGACGTTGGCAAGCCCAGCAAGTAAAACAAAGAGCGCCGCCAGACTTGGACTTATTTTTAAGCTGGATCCAACAAAACCCAGATTGGCTATTAGCAGCCTTCTTTTTTATAGCACTCACCGAAACTTTGCCAATCATAGGCTGGGTTGTGCCTGGCATTGGCATTTTATTCTCTTTAAGTGCCATTTCCGGCTCTGCCAGTATCCCTAAATGGGAAATACTCACCTCCGCTGCGTTGGGAGGCTTTCTCGGGGACTTTATTAGCTTCATGTTAGGCAGGACGTTCCGTGAAGACATCTATAAACTACCGAAACTAAGAAAATATCAACACTGGTTTAAAAGGGGTGAACAATTCTTCGAAAAGCATGGTACGTTCAGCATCGTATTAGGTCGTTTTTTCGGTCCTTTACGCCCCATTATTCCACTAACAGCAGGTGTAATGGAGCTGCCTTTAAAAAAATTTCTTTTTGTAAGTGTCAGTGTCAGTTTACCTTGGGCCATTTTCTACTGTATGCCAGGCTACATTACAGGGCAAACGCTCGATGAAAACCAATTTAACCTATTCTACATCGCAACTTTTATGATCGTTTTGATCATTGCTGAACTAATCATTCGCTTTCTACTCCATTTACGAATCAACCCTAGACCAGAGTGGAAAAACACAAGTATCACTTTTTTATTTCTATTTTTACTCATCGTATTACTAGCTTTTTATGGCTTCTTCGATACCTTAGAAGAGCGATTAGCGGACCTCAGAAGCGGCATTCTCTCCGATAGGCTGGCATTGGATAAGATGTTTGCCCTGGTCTCCTTGAGCTCTAGCCTATTAATGGTGGGTATTTATTTAATGGTCTCTGTCTATCACCTATCTCAAAGCACGCTACTATTGGTACGCTCTCATCTATTGATGATCAGCTTTTGTATCGGCAGTTACTTCTTGGCACATTTTGTCATTGCACTATTCTTTCCAAATTTTCTGCCAATCGAGATAAATTCACACTTTTTTCTTACAGGCCATACTTTTCTAGCTTTTATAACCACTGGTCTCGTGTTAATTCCACATACTCTTAACCATACAGACTTCAAGTCTCAGCCAATCATTTCTTATCCCCTTCAATGCCGTATTCTTGTATATTGGACAGCCTTTGTCAGCATCGCAAAAGTTTATTTTCAAGCAAATCACCTAATGCATACACTCTTTAGCATGCTCTTAGGTCTTTTTTTTATTTTTTTGTATTACCAATATTTAACTCACACTTCAAATAAGCCTAGAGAGCACCTAAATCACCCTCGCCTGATTACCTTAATCTGCCAATTTATTCTCATTTTATTGGTTTTCTCTGCTTACGCCTTCATGAATATCAACAAGGAGTTAGAACTATCTCAAACTTTTAACATTTAACTCCTTGAAAGGAGCTAGCATAGATTCTACATTGAAAGTATAGGGATAATTTATTTCTAACCGACTTTTGGAAAAGCGTGTGCCCAAACCCACTGCATCAAACACAATATACACCTTAACTGAGCCATTCAGCCATTCAAGTCACTTGCTAAATAGAACGTTCAACTTTCCGCAGTGTGCGTGCAACGCAATCTACAATGAACACTTGAGGAAAGACCACCTAGAAAATTTAGTACCAATAAAAGACCTTAAGATATTTGTCATAACAGGTGAAATCAGCGTAAGCATAGGGTCAAACCATCAGGTGATGAAGCCAGGTGGCTGGCTGGAAATCAAGTCTGGAACAATATACAGCCTCTATTTTGTAGAAGATACCTCTCTCATTGAGCTACATATGGATCCTATTTAACGCCTCAATCTACTCATTGAATGAGCTCAATTAACTCTGGATATATTTAAAGGCAATAGGGGTGCAGCACCAACACCGTTAAACTCGATAGATATCTCCTCATCCGCTAATCCCAGCTCCGGCAAAGGAATTTCCATTCTTAATTGATTTACCGTATCGTTTTCAAGCGCACCGGACCACTTACCTTCTGTACTCCACTCTTTGTCCACAATAGCAATATTGTAGTCAAGGATGGCGTAAAACTTATCTACGCGATAAAAATCTGGGCGCAGCGTTTCTAGTTTTGCCTGCACAATCAGTAAGTCACGAAAAGCTTTTGATTCATGCGTCACCTTCACGTCATAAACATTTAGACCAATGGGTGCGAGAGAATCTGGCGGCCAAGTTTGCTGCATTTTTGATAGGTGATTAATTGATTGCGAAAGCTCCGTAAGGAGCTGGTGATTAGCATCGAGCTGCATTTGTATAGACTTTTGAGACTCTTTACAACCAAGCAACAAAAAGCAAGCCAGTATTATTACACTCAGATCAGCGCTACAAAAAAATCCCTTCTTCATCATAACGTTTTTTCCGCTTCAATACCTTTTTCACATAATCTCTGGTCTGTTGTGCTGGTGCATGATACTGCAATTTATCCAAAACCTCCTGGGCACTCAAGCTATTAATTTTATCGACTGCATGTTGCATAGATGCTGTGCTAACAAAGGCCTTCGCAACATTTGAAGCACCTGCATTATAGGCAGCAACTGCGATAAACATTCTGCTCATAGGGTCTTTGACTTTAGATAAATAACGATAATAAAGAATAGACAAATAAGCAGTACCTAACTCAACATTATTTTTGGGGTCATAAAGATACCCTGGCGATAATTTTGGCGGTCGGTCATAAAGGGACCTAACCGCATCTGCACCACCAGTTCTAGGTACGATTTGCATCAAACCAAACGCAGGGATACTAGACTTCGCCAACGGATTAAAGTAACTCTCAGTATGCATAATTGCCATAACCAAGCTAGGTGGAACAGAGAGGTCTTTGCCAAATGATTCAGCTAATGGCACATATTCTTTAGCTTTCTTAATCAGTCGCTCTTTTGGTAACGGGACTTCATATGTGATTCTTGAACTGATCTTCACATTGAAGGCCGCAACTGAGTTACTTGAAAGCTGATCATGATAACGAATATATGCATTAGCCATCATGTCATTAGCGAGCATTTGAATCTCATCTTGCGAAGGGCTATCGGTAAAGAGCTCGCTGAATAGCAATGGAGACCCGCTCTTTTCAGGTAACAACTGATCTTTATATTCTTCACCTAGTAGCTGAATACCCTGGTCCAAAAGTAAAACTTCGTAAAGCGTCAACCCTAAGACATTGGTTAACTCATGCTGCACCACCTCAGCTTGCCGTACAAAATCCGTTCGATGCTCAACTCTCAACCTAGGAATCGTGATGCGTATTTGATTATTTAAGTAATCAATAGCAATCTTTCTCTCAAAGTTTTGTTTATAAATCACCCACTGATATTCATTACTTGACTCTAAAGAGCTCCAGTATTTAGCTACCATTTGTTGAGCTTTTTTTTCTGATGCTTCAACAGCAGCTATCAGAGCTCGTAACTGCTCGCCATCCATTTGATCGCCGGCATTCTCCATTGCCTTCAATTTATTTGGAATAGTCGATTCGACCGACTCACCCTCCTTGTCCACCAGCCACGCATGAGCAAGCGGCATATAAATGATTGCAAGCAGCATAAGCATCTGAATGAGATGTTTAAAACAAATACGGCGAAAGAAGCTCATCATATACACCCAATAAACAGCCATAATGCATAATATCAATATAGCACTCTTTTGTAAGGCGATCACCCTGGTAAGCAAAGAAATCAAAAGGCAAATTAGGGTTTTTATTCTAATCCTTTCAACTAATATCAATTTCAGTTTGTTAGAGGTAATGTAACACGCAATAAAAACGCGAGCCTAAATCAAAATTCTAGGCGATTGTACTTTTGTGAAAAAAGGAAAGTAAAATGAGCGAATTAACCAAAAAAATTTCAGATAAATTAACTGCACAATACGAGCAACTCAGCAACAACCTTGAAAAAGTAAGTAAAGCTGGTAAAGGACTGTTTATCCGATTAAGAGATGAAAGCTCAAAACAGTTTAACGATTTAGTGGCTGCTGGCGAAAAAGCAGAAGAAAGCGAAGAAAGCATTGTTGAACAGGTAAAAAGCACCATTACAGACCAGTTAAGCGATGTTAAAGGAACTGCAGAAAAGGCTCGCCTGGCTACTTTAGGTTTAGTTAGCAAAGCTCGCGAAAATGGTGAGAAGGTTTTTCAAGACCTAGTTGAAACAGGTGATTCGGGCTCAACCAAAGCCGCACCAACTAAAACAGCCACAAAAGCAAAATCTAAAGCTTCCACAAAAGCAGCTTAAAAAGAGTATTGATATATTCAGCCCTCAAAGCTGAATATATCAACCAAACTATTAAAAGATCTCATCCTCTGAGAAGTCAAACGTTTTCGCATCCCGCTTTCTGGCTTCCTCGATAGCCTTCTTCGCTTTCTCTCCGCCATAAAGCTTAAAATCTTCTACCAAAGACTTTTTACCCTTCTCTATGATAATTTCCACTCTACGGTTTAGCGCTCTATTTTTTTCATTATTATTTTCTGCCAGAGGCCTGGTATCAGCATGGCCTGCAATGGTAAATCTTCGTTGATCAATGCTACCATCCCAGAAAACTTCATGAGCAACAGATACAGCACGAGCCGTTGAAAGCTCCCAGTTTGAACGAAACCTGGGTGTATTAATAGGCACATCATCAGTATGACCTTCAATTAAATATACGCCATTTACAGCCTTCAATAAGTCACGTATTTTCGCCATAATAGGAATAAATGACGGTCTCAGCGTCGCTGATCCAGATAAGAAAGAACCCTTTTCTTTCACACGAATAATAATTCTGGTTCCCTTCGTCTCTATCTCTACCTGCCCTTTCTTGACTTCCTGACTGAGTGCAGAAGCCATCTCCATTGCATCTTTTTTTGTCTCGAGTTCAATTTTTCCTAATTCTGCCAACCTGGCCAGCTGATCATTAATTTCTTTCGCTTCAGCATCAGCTTTCTTCGCACCAGAGTCTGAAACTTTCGAAGTATCGCCTTCGGGGCAAGTGACATCTAATGTATTGAAAGTGTTCTTTGTTGTTGTTTGCTGCACTACATTCAACGGGGTAGGCTTTGGTCGACCAGGACTAAACTCCTGAGCAATAATACTGGTGCCCTTTGGAATATCTTTTATTTTTACTTGATTCTGAACGCCAAACGCGTTTTCCATTGAGCCAGCTAGCTGTTTATATTTGGACGCGTCCATTTCCGAAAATGAGAGTAATAAAACAAAAAAGCACATGAGTAAAGACATAAGATCAGCAAAAGTCATCACCCATGCTGGTATGCCTGCAGGGCAGGGAGGGCACTCATCCTCACAATTACAATCACTCATCTACAACTACTCTTTTAGATGAAAATAGGGGCACTATTAAGCACCTAGGCTTCCTCTTCAGGCCGCTTTCCTTCAGCAATATAGGTATTCAGTACACCCTTGATTACCCTTGGGTTTTGACCACCTTGAATCGATGCTATTGCGTCAATAATCATTGACTGAATCAGCCCTTCTTCCGCGGCGCGCAGTTTAAGCTTATCG
>JAYPYM010000107.1:2587-14414 GCA_038135915.1 Gammaproteobacteria bacterium | reverse complement strand
GTTGAAATAGTGATTTAAAACTTAATTAGGTGAGTCCGGAGAAGTATTACATGAATATTCAGTCTATTCCAAAGGTGATTCTTTCCTTGGTTGGTGTGGTTCCAAAAGTTTCAAAAGAGTCTGCAAACCTTCAAAAAAAACAAGAAGTATGCCCTCACTTTTCTTTATCTAGAACCTTGTGTGAAGCTTTACCTGCTTGTCTCTATTGGGGAGATGTTAAGTGTGTTAAAGCTGAATCAGTCAGGCTGAAAGATCCATTAGGGGATTTAAAATCTGATGAAGTTAAAGATAGCCTACAAACCGATTTCGATGAAGCAATGGAAACAAAGTGTTTCGGGACAGCCGGTATAAGTCAGTGTGGTGAAAATATTGAATCTAAGCGCCAAGCTCTGGGAGTGCTATTGGATTCGTTAGCAGCTGATCAGCTAAGCAGCTTCCTTGAGGGTCTTCAGGCGGGTGATTACACAGCTGAAGAGCTAACGAGAATTTTGAGTCAGCCGGTTGCGTTGCAGGCGCTGTTTGATAAAGATATGAGTGACCCGGCTTGTGAGAAAACCGTTAAGGTATATTTGAAAACTGTGGCTGAAAACATAGCTAGCCTTGAAAGAAAGGAAATAATTGATGGGCTTGCATTTTCCCTGAGATCTTCAAGCTCAATTCCAAGCATCTCAAGAGAAGATGCCTTCCAATTTTTGATGTACGACTCAAATTTTACATATGAAGAGAAATTAAATTTTGCCTGGGCCAAGTTCAAACGTGACATTGGAAAGTCAATGGCATTTCTTGCTCTTCTTGTCCTGGCAAAATCGAACCAGGAATTTGTTGGAAATGTTGTCAGGTCTTTGGCTTTAGATGCGAGGGCTGCGATCGTCTTTTTAAATGAACTTGAACATGGATTTATGAGGCGCCCACCTGTTGTGGATGCTGATCCGTTTTTGCAGGAAGCAAGACAGCGTGGCTTGCAATTAAGAGTATTGTTCGATAATCAAGTAGGTGGATTTCAGAATAACCTAGAAATGTTGCGCGATCACCCTGTGGTCGCTAATATCGTACCAGAGTATTTGAGTTTTATAGCTCAACACGATGTTTTTGAGTTGGATGTTTCTGAACTAAACCTTGGTCAATTGAATTAAATGGAATGATAATGTTGATTGAAATCAAACGGAAACAGTGTCAGTTTTCTATTGATAGTGATGCTGTACACATTAAACGCTTTGCTGATTAATCTTTCGCGAAAGGAATCGCTGGAACAAAATCAAGGTCAGCACAACAAGCGTAAAAACTACGTTAAAGTATTCGTTTTCAACAATCAGCTAACTTGCCTAGAACTGCTATTTAAAAAAATCTAAAAAATACCTTGAAAAAAATCGCAGCAATCCCATATATAAATGAGTGATCGTTCAACGTGGCCACAAAAAACGATGCATTAAATACTAACTGTTTAACGTGTTGCTTCTAATGGAGAATATGTCATGAGTAATTTTGAACTTGATCTAACCCCTTTGTACCGTCATTCCGTAGGGTTTGACCAGATGGCTTCTTTGCTGAGGAATTCACTGAGATCAGAAGCGCCTGCTTCTAATTATCCACCCTACAACATCGAAGTTGAAAAAGAAAATCACTATCAAATCACGCTAGCTGTAGCGGGATTCTCAGAAGGCGATTTGGATATCCAGGTTGAAAATGGTGTCTTATTGGTTCGAGGTCAGAAACCTGAAACCAAGCACAAGGAATACCTTTTCCAAGGTATCGCCGGCCGGTCTTTCGAGCGTAAGTTTAACCTCGCCGATCATATTGAGGTGAAAAGTGCAGATTTGACCAACGGCCTGCTTACCATTAGCTTGGTAAAAGAAATTCCTGATGCAATGAAGCCAAGGAGGATTGAGATAAGCAAAACTGAAAACACAGTGGAGCACAAACAAGACGCTGCATAAACGAAAGGGGCTGCCATCGGCAGCCCATAGATTAAGAAGATGTTCCTGTGTTTCAACGTGAAGAAGAAAGTTAAGATTAATTGAGGGGAGGGCAGGCGTAGCGTTCTGAACAGTGCGCTCGTCTGCTATCTTTCTTTAATGCCGAAATCAGATCCAATTTGGCCGCGTAAGTCTACAATTAGTCTAGTATTTTTTTCTATTTGTTTAGTTAGACTCTTTATTTCCTTTAATGTTGCTTTGTCTAGCTCACCTGCCTCTTCTATCCAGTCGAATGCTTCGTTATATATGTTAGGTGTATCTGCCAGATGCTCTTTAAAAACACTGTGAAGAGCATCTTTAACCTCAACGGGAGAGTAGTAATTTGTTGCATGTGGGTCCGTAAAATGTCCTAGCTTAGATAGAGCAACACTTTGTTTACCCAATACTTCTTCAAGGCTACTTATCCCATTTCTGGCTGCTTCATTTCTGAACTCAAGCATATTATTTTTCTCTGTTTTTAAGTCTTGTTATAGTTTAATTAGTCATTGTACATAAATAGTGGCGAATTGCAATCTATGTTATGTTGTTGTTTAGCTAAGTTGGCCGTTACAGACTGGTCATCACATTCTGTGGAATGGGCTACTATGCTTACACTATATATTTGCAACGCTAAGGTATAGAAGGTATAGAGATGCGTTTTAAACATGTCATTTTTGTTTTTTTATCCTTTTTCTGCGTTTTCTTTACATCAACTGCGTTAGCTTTTATAACGGTTACGGTCAATGGTGAACCATTGATTGGCGATAAAAAGAAAGAAAATAAAAAAGATTTATTGAGGAAAGCAATTAATGATGGGGATCTTAAATCCGTAAAGCTAGCGCTAGAAAATAGAGAGATAGGTGAAATTGATATTGATTTAGGTGAGGGTACTACACCGCTCATGAGGGCCGTAAGAAAAGGCGATCTCTCGATCACAAAGTGGTTGGTTCAAAACGGTGCTAATGTCAATGCAGAAAGTATCTATCAATGGACACCTCTTATGTTTGCTGCCTCAGGCGCGAGTGTAACCAATCAGGACGGTTTGGCTATAGCAACATTGCTAATAAAACATGGTGCTCATGTTAATCATCGTTCCATTGAAAAAAAACAGTCTTTTGCTGCATCACTTGCAACAATTAGTGACCACTTAGATCCATCCACTCCATTAATGCAGTCTATTACGAAAGCAACTATCGTCGACAAAGATATTAAAGTTGTGAAGCTTTTGGTTCAGCATGGCGCTGTTATCGATAAAGATCTTCTGAAGAAAGCTATTTACTATGAGCAAAGAAGTGTTATGGAGTTTATTCACCACCATGCAGTTAAACAAGGTGTTTTATTGGACCAGTCTGAAAGACATGAACTGTTTGTCAAATTAGCTTCTCGTAATAAGTTAGATGGGATGAGATGGATGTTAGAAAAAGGAATCAACATTAATGCAACAACGGACTATCAAAGAACAGCCCTACTGGCTTGTCTGAAAGGTTGGTGCTGGCAATCTAAAGAAAATGAAACGCTTATTTTTCTTATTCAGAACGGTGCCGATGTGAATGCTTATGGGGGGCGTACTAAGGGCAATGCTGAAACCCCGCTTACCTTAGCGGTGAAAAAAAGGAAATTGGAATGGATACGCATATTGCTTGCAAATGGGGCTAACCCCAATCTAGAAAACGCTAATGGAGAGAGTGCTATAGATGTAGCTAGAATTAGAAAGAATAAATACATCGATAAGAGAGATTCACTGTTTCAGATGATGTTTGGATCAGAAAATGATGATCAAAGCTATGAGAAAAAAATCAAAGAAGCGGATGAAATCATTACCATGCTTGAAGGCGCAATTGCCAAGGCAGAAGAGAGAGCGCATTAAATGAAGCGTTGGAGCTTATATGTTTGCCTAATAAAAAATCTAGAATGCTGTTGGGTCTAGGCAACAATTAATTTTACAAAGACTTTATCTTTCTGGTAAATTCTCTTTACTGGAATTTCATTATAAAGCAATGACTAGCTTATAAACCGAGCTTTGAATGCGCGCAAATAGAAATAAAATGAATAATTACTACTGATACCTCTATGAATATTCTACAATTACTGCCCAGCTTATTCCTCACCACCTCTAATACTCAACAAGTCGATTTACCAAAGCAAACCCACCCTAAGCCAAGATTAACTCATTTTGCAGAGACATTGTACCATGCTACACCATTCTCCAAATATCCAAATGCAAATGTAGATCTACTAAATTTAGACAAAAAATCTGAAGAAGAACCACCCCAACCCTCGAATGTTGGTGGGTACATGACTTTGCTTGGTGCAGGTATCATCTCAGTATTTCCCATTATAAAGCATAACGAGTTACAGCAAATATCTTTTGCAGAGAAAGCGGAAACTATCAGAGCTAGGCTGAACATTAAAATCACTGAAATTGAAGGCAATCTACAAAGACTTTCAGATCAAGTTACAAGGCTGACAAATTTACAGCAAAATCAAACTTCTCAAGTGTATCAACAATTTTTGAAAAAATATAAGATTGACATACTACATGAAACAAAGCTTCAGCTTCATTCGCTTCGTGAAGAAGTGAGTGCACTCAAAAGCCAAGCAGTCTCTATCGCTAAAGTGATAGATTTGACGGCAGTGAGCCTACGGCGTAACCCATTTAAAAATCCTGTTTCAAACGCATATCTTGAACGGCTTTCGAGAATAGAGAATACTACGCTTAGTACCAGCGGAACTGCCAACCAAGCAAGCACAGATACATTAGCATTGTATCGAATTCTTCACCAAAGACATTCAGCCCCAAACCAATTGCCATCGATTCAAGACCTCGAACAATTAATCAGCATCAAGGGTAGATATCTCTCCAAAGAAATTGCCAAAATGTCATCCCAAATTAAAAGAGCGCTTTCACAAAGTGCTGGTAGTTCTGCTTTGAATGTCAATTATTTGAGGCGCTCATTGAATCATCTTATCCGATTAAAGTCAGATGCGTCAGACCTGTTGGAGCTCTATAAAAACTTGTCTGTTTATTCTACACATCAAGAAATGCCTTACGACGATGAAGTTAAACTTGATCAGGTCCGTGATACTCTCCAGAATCTTACAGATCAGATCCGCGGACTAACGGCTTTAGAGCGACATTTAGACCCAAATGAAGTGCCCACAGATGATGAGAGCGTTGCACCCGCGGATAATGGCCCAGCCCTGGATCCAGACTTATTTCTTGATGAGTTGGAGAGTAGTGAAGAAGAAGGGCTTGGAATTCCAGATACAATAGATCTTTAGCCTCATTCTGTAATAGCCAATAAATCTTAATCGATGATTCTTTGTGCATATCAAAAAAACCCTTAAAATAAAGGCTAAGATTCAGTTACGAAATAGATATCCACAAACCTATCCACTGTTATTGTGAAAAAAATCTGGTTATTTATTGGTCTAATGAGCAATGCATATTCAATCACTTCGAGAGAAATGCTATCCTAGCTCACCATATTCAGCAGATTTGAATTGAAAAGGTAGGGCTATAAAACCCATCAGCGGGTAGTCCAGTGTCGAAGTATCGTTGGCGTTTCATGTTTGAGAAAATAGAGCAGGGTATTACTTTGCATAGTCAGTGAGCCTGATCGAATTTCAGTCAACATTTAGCATTGCAAGAAGGAGAAAACCAGGGTGATGACCTTACCGCCAGAAGTTAGCTTGCATAAAGCAAAGCAAGATGAAGCCCAAGTCTATGAGTTTACTCATGCAACTCTCGGCGACCTTGGGCGTATTCGTTTGAAAATGGACGAACATGGTAACCTAAACCTGATGAGTGAAGTAGCAGGGCACCCAGAAGACCCCATGACAAAGGTCAGGAAAGACATGTTCTTACCCTTGGCTGAGACATTTACCAATCAATTGCATGCCGAATCTTTAAAAGGAATCGAAATAAAACCTGAATCACCACCAGCTAGTGTTGAAACCAAGCTATTATCTTGTGAGCGCTGTAAGCAAAGTGCTGCGCTGCTGATATTTGTCAACGCTAAAGAACCCAGTGAGTTTGAAAACATTGCTCGTATCTTATTCCCTAAGTATCAAGCAAAAAATGTCCCCACCTGGTTGATAGGACCATCTCAAGCCGAATCAGGCGAAGAAATGGCGCCCATCATGAAAGTATGGCCTGACAAACAATCACTAGGGTTTTCTACGCCAACGGCCTTTAATACGGAACTGGATCAGATTCTAGATAACCACTGTGCTGAGTGAAGCGCTTTGACAAAATTTGAAATATCTAATCACAAAATGAGCATTTGTATGAAGCAATTAATTATGGCTTTATTAGGTGTTGCCATGCTTGTCACCCAGGCAAATGCCGGGTGGTCGAACAAGGTCAGGGTTTCTGGACTTTTTGAAGCAGAAGCACTGATTTACAAGGGGTATACTAAATCAGATGATATTCAGGATATTATAGTAGCGACTGCTGAAGTTGGCCTGGAAGCTAGTATTTCTACCGGTTTAGATGGAACCATTGTCTTTTTATATGAAGAAGATGACACACCTTTTGATGTTGAACAGGCCTTTTTAGATTGGCAGACGTCTGAATCATTCACATTGTCGGTTGGTCAAATGTATATACCATTTGGAAATTTCGATACCACTTTAGTAAATGATCCATTCACATTAGCAGTAGGTGAGTCGCTAGAGACTGTTATTGTAGGTACATTAGAAGTTAATCATCTAACAATTAAAGGTTATGTATTTAATGGAGATATTTCTGATGTTGATGATGAGGGTGAGAAAATCAATAGTGTCGGTATTCGTTTGCAATATGAGGCTGACAATCATTTACTAGGAGTAGATTACTCTAACAATATTATGGATTCTGATGGGCTGCAAGAGTCAATCGGACCTACTGTGAACGATCTAGCAGCTGGTTATAGTATTTATTTCAGCTCGGAGTTTTCTAGATATCTGTTGATCCTTGAATACCTTTCTGCTTTAGATGTAGTGGTAGCAGCTAATGAACCATCAAGTATTCAGTTTGAGTTGGCATATAATAAGAGCATTGAAGGTTACAGCTTTGCATACCAAAAAACAGAGGAGCTTGCATTCTTTGGATTGCCTGAATCTCGGATTTCCCTAGGCTATTCTAGGGTGCTAGATAGTAATCTTTTTCTAGCAACTGAGCTTTTTATGGATGAAGACTATAGTGTGAAAGATGGTGGGACGAACAAATCTTCAATAGGATTAGTTGTTCAGCTTGGTATTGAATTTTGAATCATCATGTATGCCGGCCTTGGCTTTGATGATCATTTTGCATTTTGGCTAGCAATTCAACTCGCTGCTGTGGAGTTAACGCTGCATATATTTCATTTGTGGAAAAACCTGCGAGATTTAAACCTGCGTGCGTCTGTGAAGTGGATATCGAGGCCTGTAGATTGAGTCTAGGGATTGATACTGTAGAAGCAGTATTCCTGTGAGTATCAACTGTGGCCGGCTGTTCAGTAGAACGGCTGGTCTGTGCTGGCGTAGTAGCTGAGTCTGCTAGCTCAGGCATTAGCATACTGGAGGTAGGATTAAAATTTGGATCAAAATAAGCATAGTCTGCGTCTGCAGGTTTTCCAAGATCCGTGGGAGTAATATGCTCATCCAAATTTCCTAAATTTACTGAGCCTGTTTCAGGCGAACCGAATACTTGATTGCCTTGATCAATACCAGAGCTGGCAGCAGTTTCTGTTGGCGGTCTCTGTACAACCCTTCCGCCTGCTCCAGCAGCATAAGTTGTGGCTTGATTCTCTGTTTGCCCCATAGCAGGTAGATTCGAAGTATTTGCAGGAAGGGTTGATTTAGCAGTTCTTTTGAGCTTATGTTCACTTTTTGCTTTAGATCTATTTTTGGCTTTTGGCTTTGCCTCGGTATTATTTGCAGCTTCACGTTTGCGTGAAGTTGCTGTCTTTCTTTCCTTTCCTCTTAAAGGATCTTTGTCCATGATAAATTGTTTTAAATGATCAGTAGCAACAGAGCAAGCATCAACTTTAAATAGTAGTGCTACTGCTGTACCAGCTCTCAAATCGATGCCTGTTTCTTTTCCGCTATCAATCGATCTACCACATCCTTGTTGAAACATTTTAGCCTTAACGATCGCCTGATCTTTCCCAGACCTTATATTTGGTACATCTTCATCGCCTTTAATCGGCATTAGATCTAATTTAATGGCGATAGGCGAGTTCCATTCTAGCGTCATTCCGTCACGCATCATGCCTGGTTTAACAATAGCTAACTTTGTTAGTGAGAGAGTATTTTTCCCAGTTTTTTCCAATTGAATATTATCTTGGAAACTGGTTGTGAGTAAGCTTGGATCACGTACCTTAGCACCCAAAATTGCAAAATTATATGTTTGTGAATCACTTGTCCTAAGGAGTAAAAGCCCATCACTCACTTTGGCTGCATCACCATATGATTTACCTCTGCTTTGCCATTCTTGTGCTGTAAGGGCAACAGATTTTGGTACGTCAAAAGTCATTTTATAGGTACTCCATATAAAAATTTAGGCAATGTAAGCTATGTTCGTTTGCTACTAGAATCAGTGGATAGCATTATCGCAGATAATGTTGTTTATCGTCGAATAAAAACGGTAGTCTGGATTCGCGGAGGAGCGAAAGCCTGGGCTAAAGGTCTTGACCGGCAGCTGTTTATGATCCTTGAAGTGCCGGTGTTGGCCGACTGCCGACCGTTTAGGGCTATAAGGACCGATGAAAAGCAGGATGAATTAGGCCGGCGAAGTCTCTAGTGGGGCTTCGTGTTACGGTTACCTAGATGCTAGGAAAAATTACCAAAATAATTCTTATGACTTCCCCCCATAGGGGGAGTGTTTCTTCCGCTTGCTTTTCATAAACTGATTTCCATTCCTAGTCAATAAATCTAAATCAAATGATGGCAATTAAAACGATAGGGAGATTCAAATGAGTTTTTTATCTTTAACCTCGCGAAGCTGGTTGGTCTTATATGGTTTTTCACTATTTCTTGCCGTATTGACTTTTCAAATGTATCAAAAAGATTATCGTGAAACTCAGTATGCCCTGAATCAAGTCATCGAGAATAAGAAGCTCGTAATCAGTCAATTAAGTCAAGATTTAAATGACTTAAAATCAAAGTCAGCTGAACCGATTGTATTCAGTGAAATCCATCCTGAAGAATGTCTGACTGCAACAGAGATACCTAGTGAAAGTAAGACTCTGAGTAATCAACCACTGACTAACCAGATTGAGCCTTCGACTATAAGCAATGTGGTGGAAGAAGCATTAATAAAACAATTCCCAACTTTAGGAAGCAGTAACGAACTGGCGCATCATACGGAACTCACGTTAGAAGAGTTTGTACGGGATGAGAGCCTAGACCTTTCGGCTAGGGTAGATGCTGCCATTGGATTAGTTGAATTATCTGAGAGAGCTTTGGATGCCAACCTTGGGTTTAAATTGCTAACGACTGCGCAAGACTCTGAAGATATTGCTTCGAAAGTGGGTGTGTTGGAAGTCCTGGAAGGCAGTGTCACAGAAGAAATGATTCCAGTGTTAGGTGGGTTGATGATGAGTGATCATGAGTCCGTGCGTCAACATGCCTACCACCGATTAGCTGAATTACCAGAACATGATCTTGCCAGAGAAATACTAATCGAGAGTACAGCTGAACACCCATCACTTTTGTATTCACTTTTTCAAGAAATAGCGCTTTTAAGTGACCACTAGCCCTTTGATGCAATCAAGGTACATCGGACTTTCGATTGCCTTTATTTTAACTTATCTTTTAGGAGAGAACCAATGAATAAAAAATCCCTTTACTCTGCCTCTTTTTTAACGATAGGAATGTTGTTTTCGACTCACAGTTTCGCGGATTTAAACTGTTTCCCAGCATCGGCTTTTATTGATACAACGACAGATGCGGAAATCAAAGATAGAATCAACCAACAACCTACTTATTATAAAAAGATCAATAAACGTAAAAAATTCTATGTTTATGGTGCAAGAAGTGTTTCAACTAATGGCTGTAATATTACCGCTGTGTTCGATGTTAAGGTGGCGAGAAAGATTCGTAGGGATGCGCGAGGAACCATGAAAATGACCACAAGACTTGATAGATTCACCGGTTGTTTACGTGATTCGAAAGTTGAAAAATTTAATTTAAGTTACTTATTACGAATTGGAGAGCGAATCTATAGGAACGTTGCGAATAGGAAAATACCTGACACTATTTGCCTATAGCAAAAGAATTGTGCTGTGAGTTGGTGATTTTTAGAGGACTAAATTGAAGAGCTCATTTAAAAATACAATGAGCTCTTCAATAAATGAAATGCTATTCTGATCATATGATACGATTATGGCGGTCCCAGCGGAAAGGTAAAGCAAAAACACCCGATCACCTTAAGGCGATGGCTATCTCGCTTTTAGCAAAATATTCTATAAGTGATGTATGCAACCGTTTGGCAGCCAAGCACCTGTGCAAACTCATCAAGGGTTTATCTCAAAAAGAGGTTGCCAAAAAAGATCCCTTAGATTAACTTATGCGCCGCTAAGGAGACAGGGTATGGATTTTTTGTTATACACAACCCGCAAGAACATATATAGTGCGATTAAATCGTACATAGATTCAGCGTATTTAAAGAGGAAACGATCTTGGAAGTGAGTATACGGCCTGATTATACACTTAATGATGATGCCTTTTCTAGAAAACTCAACATAATTAATAGGGCTGTAAATGGTTACCTATCTGGTAGCCAGTTTCATACAGATAGTGAAGGCGTAGTTTCAGAGAATACTGCGTTTCGAAACAAAAAAGCTATGTTTCAAGCCATATCACATGGCTTGAAGATTTTAGATTTTTCTTCACAGCAAGGCCGAACTCCTAAAATAGACTCGTTTAAGCTCAAGTTACTAGACCTGAGATGTAAGCTCGAACAATATCAGGATCACCAGCAATATTTAGCGCATCAAGAATTCATGAGTATTGTTAAACAACAAGACCCTGTCATCTCCGCTACGAACGACGTCGATGCTGTTTTCCCAGTTCATCTCATAATTAACGACTAAAGGAATACAAGGGGGGGATTTTTGTCGGTTCACATAAAACTGTCATTAAGAAGTTAGGTGTGGCGGGTACGAGTCCACTCTGACTCAAAAGGAAGGATACACGGACACCCATCTGGGAGGGAGATGTTTTAAATATGAATGCTGATGAAAACAAAATATTGGCTGCAATAAGTGATAATTATAAATCACTTGAAAATCCATCTTTCTTTTTTGTTCAGGAAGCATTAAAGACTAACGCGTACAATAAGTTTCTCGATGAACTACGTGAGTTGCTGAGTTTTGAAGAGACTACAGACACAAACGATGATGTCAGTTTTTGCTTTCTGTTAGAGGTTGATAATTCTAAATGGATGTTACAATTATCTATGCTTGGTCGTTTTGCCATTTTACTCAAAGAGGGAAAAATTACTAACTCAATAAAACTTGTGACTGAAGCGGAAGCAACTAGTGACACTGAGGCATTAGTCCTGAAACTCCTTACAAAACACGATATAGAGTTAGTTGAAAAAAATCTATTAGAGAAGCATGTTGACCTCAAGTTACAGAATACAGAATCTGAAAACGTCTGTTTTTTCCAAGCACTTTTTTCTGACGTGGATGTACTACCTTGGCGTTAGCAAGCGAAGTCTGGGTTATATCTTTGACCAATAGTGCTCAATCTACCAAACATTGAAAATTAGACTTGAAGCAGACGACGCTACCGTTCAACGGGCTTTAATTGAAAAGAGGCAGAGATGATTAAGAATTCAATAATTGTATTTATATTGGCTTTACTGATGAGTGGGTGCGCGACACTTCAGCCGTTGACACCACAAG
>JAYPYM010000107.1:0-2577 GCA_038135915.1 Gammaproteobacteria bacterium | reverse complement strand
AAGAGGCATCAGCAATTAAGCGGATTTACATCCAGTCTGAAAATAATGGGAAAATTGAGTATGTTCGACTCGGTGTGACGATATTCAATAATTCAAAGGATGCCTTTGACGGTGCTGAATACTATGAACTTCTCCTCGATAATACTAAGACAGTCCTTACGAATAGGGGCTATGAAATTGTTGATAGTAAGGATAACGCCCAGTTCATGCTTAGAGTGGTCTCTGACATGAGTTACAACTCACCCAGTGAGAAGGGTGTTAACGGTGCAGGATTTTTTACCCAAGCATTCCTAGGCATTAACTCGCCGGTCTTGGCACAAGCATCATTTGACTTTTTACTTGTCGAATCGGTATCTGGGAAACTCAGGGTCGTGAAAGGTCTTCAGCGTTCTGTGAAAACGAAGATAAAGGGTAAAGAGAAAAAGTGGCTCGATTACTCCGAATCGGATAGGAAGATGGTGTTGGAAATCTTGGAAAAGGAAATAGCGGGGATACCTGAAGAGGTTATACCGAAGTTAGGCTTGTAGATGAGCCATCCTTGGCAACCCTTATATCCACCCAATCAAAGGTTCGTGAACCTCAACCCCTTCTGGAATTGGTCCACCCTGATGGTTCTCTTCCCTTCAGGACCGTCAAAGGCTGTGAGTTCCTTGAGAGGATAACCTCTGGTCCGGTTCAATACCTCAGATGGGATAATCACTACTCCGGATAATCCCGATCGTATAACAAACCTAAAATTTTCAGGTACTAAGAACTGTAAACAAAAAAGCATCAGGCGGGATACTGCAGGTTAAGAGTTATTAGAACAATAAAAATCTATTGCTAATCAATGTGTTGTGCATTTTTTATGACTCATTTACTGACATCCTGATGATGGACAAAAATGGTAACCCTTACCTCGTGCTCTCTGACGGTCAGTCTCGGTTCAAATTAATAGATAATGTATCTGGACTAGAAAATAGATCCTTTTCAAACATGAATACCACAGAGTTTCATGCGCTAGATGTTACGGCTGATGGTATTACTGATTTAGTTGTCATGAGATCAGACAATCAGCACTATCTTGCAGTGGGTCAAGGTGATCAAACCTTTAATGCCATTGATGACATGCCAGGGTTAGATCAAATTAACATGCAATCCATCGGTGAAGGCCATATCACTCATCTTGTAGGTGATTTCGATGCCAATTCTCAACCAGAGATACTATCCATAAAAACAGATGGTCGACACTGGATGGCACACCTGAAAAGACGCGTACCGAAACTCTTCTCAATCACTGACGGCATGGGAAATACAGCAAAGCTTTATTACTCAACGATCAACCAACCCAATGTGTATGACAAAACTGAGCACACAGGCTATCCTAATACAACTTTACCCGGTGTTGGAGAGCTAATTTATAAAGTATCTCAAGAGGTCATGGACAATGTTTACCAAGATACCCTCTACAAGTATCAAGATTTAAAAATAGACCTCAGAACAGGTTCACTAGGTTTCAGAACAAGGCAAGTTAACAACACAACAACTGGAATGACCCAAGTCACTGAATACAACCAAGACTGGTCAACTAGACAAGTAGGTATGCCTTTGGTTGAAAATACAATTGGGCCAAATGGAGCAAGGCTCTCAACCACCGTAAACGAGTACGCCACACTGACACATGGCCAGACTTTATTTCCATATGTCAGTAGAAGCACCACAACTACAAGAGACCTTGATTCCAGTGTATTTGCGACCACTACAACAGAGCAGCTGTTAACCACATCATACGATGTTTTCCACCCTTTGACCGAGCGAACCACCGTCTGTGTGACGGATCAAGTGGTGGTTGGTAGCACTGCGATTGCTTGTAACAACCTCACTGGTAAACATCAAACCAGCATAAAAGAATACGATTACTTCCCTCGAAATCAATTCGGTACTCAGTTAGCCGCCAGAGTTAAAACAGAACGCTCCACTTCTACATTACATGGTGTATCACTTCCTTTCGGGCAGGCAACCAGTCAAACCAAGACTAAAGGGTATGAATACCATTCTGGTACTGGCGCGCTTAAAAAAGAAATCATTGAACCAAATAATACAGTGCTTGGTATCTACACAGAGCATCAATATAACGCCAAAGGTCAAACTATCCGTGTCCTCACTGCACCATTAAATCCAATGTCTGATTTAGATTGGCGTTGGTCAGACAATGTTTACGAAACGTCAGGGCTATATCGCCTGAAAGAGAAGAAGAATACCCTAGGTCATAAAACAGCAACCTACGGATATACAGATTCGAGGTTCCCTTGGCAGGCTACCACTGTCACGGATGTAAACAATCAAACTGTATCCACCGCCTTTGATTCATTCGGTGAATCTGAAACTGTTCAGTATCCAAATCAGACATCCAAACAGACACTCAAGTACTGGTGTCACGATGGTTGTGGGGTTGGTGCCAGTTACAAAATATCTACCACTATCACTCAAGGGCCGGGAAAAACCACCTATTTCGATGCACAAGGCAGAGAGCTACGATCCGAAATGGATGCCCATGAAAGCATCAATTCTATTGCCACCCGAGTGGTAGATAAGATC
>JAYPYM010000106.1:0-14434 GCA_038135915.1 Gammaproteobacteria bacterium | reverse complement strand
GGTTAATATATTGGCTTAAATGATCGTATATAAAAGTATAGGCACTTAAGATAACCGGAATCCTAATAAAGTTAAAATCACACATAGTAATTCCTATAGAAGTGTCTGGAAGCTAATCTATTTTAAATCCCAAAATAATTTTTTATCAAGCTTTGTACTTGCTTTAAAAAGAGGGCAAAATGATGTCTTGCTGGTATGGGCGACAAAATGCTTTTCCTTGTCAGTTTGTTTTTGACTTAATTTATTTGTGAGGAAATATGAAAGTTTCAGGTGTAGCAGTAGCCTCTCTTTTGTTTAAAAGCTTTTCGAATGGCTTTCTCAGTCCAATTCGATCCACTAAGCCAGACCCTACTACTAGGCCTATCAATTCTCGACAGCTAATCGCGCCAAAAGGCCTTGAGTCACAACAGCGTATTCCTTTTGTTACTGCTGTGGCAGGTAATGATGTTGAAGGTAAACCTGAATCATCGCTGGAAGCGATCACGACACCAAACTATAAGAAAGAAGATCTCGAAGTTCATCACCAAGCGCTTGTTGCGGCAGTTGAAGCGCATCCAACCTTGAGCCTAGATTTATTGAAATCTGTGGATTTGTTGACTTTGTTGCATGGTTCTCGAGCGGTTTGTTCTTTGAATTTAAATCCCGGTAGTGATTTTGGGATACCAGTAGAAGCTCGCCGAGGCGTTGTGCCTGAACCTTTTTTAAGAGTAGGGTCAGATGAATTTTATGCGATTGTTGAAAAAATATGCCTGATTTATAACAAAGATAAAGTCTCAGCTTTGCTCGATCTATGCGGCTTGAGTGACTGGATTGACATAGATAGTGATGTACCTTTTACCGAACAGTTTTTAAAAAATTCATTGCCTGAAGACTTGGAAAATGGCATTCCGAATCATTTGAAAGAGGGTTTCAAAAACTACTTAAAAGAATTTGTGTTAGGCTTATTGCATGGTATTGACCCTGTGAACGCATCTGCCTGTGCCGCGATGAGTGCCTGGGGTCGTGGTGGTGTAATTATTACACCACAAGTCGCACAGACACTTGGCTTTGAGTATACAGACTTAAGTAAGGTCGGTACGCATTTTTACTTTAGCGAAGAAAACCAGGGCTACTTAGTCGATCAAAGCTATTTTAAAGGGCCAGATGATTTTATTGACGAGACTGGTTCTGATGACTTTGGCGATTTTGATGATTTTATGCAGTATGACCAAATTCAAATAGACCCTGATATTATGAATCCGGAGGTAAATGCTCAATTGAATGCCGGCCCTCTGCAAACCATGCAATATCAGTCAGACTTTCAAATGCCGCAGCCCAGGTCGGTGGATCAATCGCTGCAACGACGCCCGATAGATAAAGCGGCTTGTGATAAAAGTTGGGCGCAATGGTGCGGCCTGGTGTCTGATTTAAAAGATGTTGCGGGTTTGGATTAGATCAAAGGATGATGCCACCAATTCTATTGGCGAGTCGCATTGCGTATTGGTCCGTCATACCGCTGATAAAATCTAATACGCGCAGATAGCTTTCATATAAACTCAGTGATTCGTTCATTTGCTGATCGCCCAACAGGTCAAGTAAGCTTCTGTTTCGGCGTGACATAGCTTGATAACCCTGGCGGTTTAATTGAAAGACAGCAGAGATGAAAGCATTTAGTAACACCTCCAGGGTGGTGTAGGAACCTACTTCAATCTCTGTTTTCGCTTGGTTACGAAATATTTTTTCTTCTGCAATTTTTGCTGAAGCTTTAAAGAAATCTAAAATCACTTCATCTTTAATTAGGCTAATAAGCGGTTGTTCATTCTTACCTTCAAGGATACTAGGCAAGTAAGCCATAAAAATATTGACCACTGAGTTTGCAATGACCTCCATGGCTTTGCCACGGATGAGAGACATAGAAGAGCGAGGTGATATAGGGCAACCTCTGCAGTCTATGGGATTCCTTTGAAAAAGATATTGGTAGTCGTCGAAGTTTGCTAACAGTGGATAGAATATAATTTGAAAATCATTCCAGCTAATGATATTCAATTCCACAGCATCTTCTAGGTCCAGAATACGGTAGCATATATCATCTGCTGCTTCGACTAGGTAGGATAGAGGGTGTCTTGACCAAAGGTTTGTGTCTTTAGGTATCAGTGACAAGGTAGAGCAAACCAAGTTTAGATATGTTTTTTCGGCTTCGAAACAACTGAACTTATATTGGTTTGCCTCATTGGCCGACTGGGAGAGCCATGGGTTTTTGAGGAGCGTGCCTAAAGTAGGGTAGGTTAACCGCATGCCGCCATCAAACATGTGCTTTTCTAGTTTGGTTACAATTCTGAAGCCTTGTGCATTGCCTTCGTAATGTAGCAAGTCATTAATTTGCGTTTGGTTGTCAAGGTCAGATAGAAAATACTCGTTTTTCGGGTGTCTAAACCAATCTCTAATGCCATCTTCACCTGTATGACCAAAGGGTGGGTTGCCAATATCATGTGCAAGGCAAGCGGCTTGTACAATGACACCCAGGTCATCAGGCTTTATATCCTCTGGTAGTTGCTTTGACTGATCTAAGGCCTCACCAACGCCAAGGCCAAAGCTTCGGCCTAGACTAGCGACTTCGAGCGAATGGGTTAGTCTAGTATGAATATGGTCATTTTTAGAGAGCGGGTGCACTTGAGTTTTTTTTGACAATCGCCTGAAAGCATGGGAAAAAATAACGCGATCATAGTCTTTATGAAAGTGTGATCGGTTAGACTCTTCCGGTGAGTCTTCCTTTTTGAATCGTTGCTTAGTGAGCAAGCTTGTCCAAGAGTGTTTTAAATTTTTTTCCATGCTGTCTGTTATATTCAGTTAAGGTGCCAGTTTGATTATTTCTCTAGTCCTTCTTCTTTGCAAAGTGCTTCAAGCTTTGAAAGTAATGTTGTTAGGTCTACGTGTGATGTGTCCCCAATGGCCATAAAGTATGGGTTTAGTGTTGAGTTTTCGTTTTGATTATAGCTCAAGGGTTCGCCACTCATATTGACAAGTTTGCCGCCTGCGGCATTCAGCACTGCATGGGCTGCAGCGGTGTCCCACTCGTGAGTAGGGCCTAGTCTTGGATAAAAATCTGCTCGACCGACTGCGACTTCACAAATTTTTAGAGAGCTGCCGCGGGATATGCTGTTACAGCCGCCATAGATGGCTTCAAATATTTTTTGAGCTTCTGCCATCAATGAAGTGCCATGTCTGCGACTCATGAGGAGTGTCGGCGGTTTTTCGAGCGCTCTCGTCTGAATCGTTTGAGTTTGATCGCCTGCGACTAAACAGGCCTCTTGACCGATCGCCTGATAAAGTTCGTTGATTGCTGGCGCATATACCCAACCAGCTTGTGGTACGCCATTCACGATCAGTGCTAGGTTCAAAGTAAATTCATCTGAACGATTAATAAACTCTTTCGTGCCATCCAGCGGGTCAATTAGCCAAGACACTTCCCAGGTATGGCGATTCTTTGATTCTTCGGGTGCGGATTCTTCGGAAAGAATCGGCCAATTAGGGAATAACTCGCTAATGCCTTTGGTGAGCAGCTGGTGACTTTTGGTGTCTGCGGCTGTGAGCGGTGAGGTGTCTGATTTTACAGTGACATCCATGGTTGATGGGGCTTGATAGATTTTCATTACTTCTTCGCCAGCTTCCATCATTATCTTTCGAACTTCGGTCTGTTTTTGATTTAATTGTGCTATGATTTCGGTTAAATTCATGAGATACCTCGAAAATAAAAAGATGGTAAGCGGTTGTGGCGGTAATAGCGCCAGTTTCGCAGTCTGCGCGTCGCATGTTAGCATGTAAGCATGTTAGAAAGTAATTAGAATTTTAGTTGGAGACGATGATTTATGCACACCACAGTGAAAGACTATTATGGGAAGCAGTTAAAAAGTACCGCTGATTTAAAAACAAGCGCCTGTTGTGATATTACTGAAATGCCAACTTGGTTAAAGCCATTGCTAACTCAAATTCACCCTGAGGTTTTGTCTAGATATTATGGGTGTGGCTTAGTTTGTCCGCCTGAGTTGCAAGGTTGTCGCATTTTAGATTTAGGATGTGGTAGCGGACGAGATGTATATGCTTTAGCACAGCTGGTGGGCCCTGAAGGTAGTGTCGTAGGTGTGGACATGACCGATGAACAGCTCGCCATTGCTAAGGCCTACCAAAGTCATCACAAAGATCAATTTGGCTATGATAATGTTGAATTTATTAAAGGCTATATCGAAAATTTAGATGAATTGGGTCTGGAGCCCGCTAGCTTTGATGTGATTGTCTCCAACTGTGTGATTAATCTGTGCATGGATAAGGTTGCAGCGTTGGAGGGTGTTAAGAAACTTCTGAAACAAGGCGGTGAGTTTTATTTTTCCGATATATATGCCGATAGAAGGGTGCCTGAAGATGTCCGGCATGACCCGGTGGTTTATGGTGAGTGTTTAGGTGGGGCTTTGTATTGGAACGATTTTTTGAACATGAGTAAACAAGCTGGTTTTAAAGATCCGCGCTTGGTAGAAGATAGGCCCTTGCTGATAGAAGATGCTGTCATTAGAGAAAAGCTAGGCAATATCCAATTTTATTCAGCAACCTATCGTTTGTTTAATCTTGATGATTTAGAGTCTGACTGTGAAGACTATGGCCAAGCAGTGAGGTATAAAGGGGGCGTTAAGGACTATCCAAATCATTTTATCTTGGATGCGCATCACTTGATTGAAAAAGATAAAATATTTCCAGTATGTGGCAACACTTGGAAAATGTTGGCTGATACTCGGTTTAGAGAGTACTTTGAGTTTATTGGTGATTTTAATCGGCATTTTGGTATTTTTGAAGGCTGTGGAAAGCAAATTCCATTTGATTCAAATGCAATAGGATCAACGAGCGCTCAAGCTTGTTGTTGAGAGCAATTTTCAAAATAGACTGGTAATGTTTCAATTATGTTAGATTGGTCCCAAATTAAATTAGTATTCCTCGATTTGGACGGTACTTTGCTGGACCTTTCTTTTGATAACTATTTTTGGCAACAGTATGTGCCAAGCGTTTGGGCTGAGAAAAACAGTATTAGTTTTGCAGAAGCGTCGGCATATATACATTCCCTAACCCTCAAGTATAGGGGGCAGCTTTGTTGGTATTGTTTGGATTTTTGGGGTGAGCAGCTATCTTTAGATTTACACGATATGAAAATTCAAGTGCGCGATCAAATTCAATGGCGTGCCGGCAGCCTAGAATTCCTGGATTGGCTTGCTGCTAGATCTATAGAACTATTTCTTGTCACTAACGCGCACCCAAAAACCTTGTCAGTGAAATTTGACCAAATTCCTATGAAACATTATTTTTCAAAGATTATCAGCTCGCATCATTTCTCCGCGCCAAAAGAAAGTCAGGAATTTTGGCAGCGCTTTGTTCAGGAACATCCTTTCGATCCAAAAACCACAGCGTTTATAGACGATACTGAAGCCGTACTGAAGTCGGCCAGCTTGTTTGGCATTGCTCATTTGTTATCTAT
This sequence comes from Gammaproteobacteria bacterium, assembly GCA_038135915.1. Classification (GTDB taxonomy): domain Bacteria; phylum Pseudomonadota; class Gammaproteobacteria; order Pseudomonadales; family UBA6940; genus JAYPYM01. The sequence continues at coordinate 8,940 of JAYPYM010000106.1, read as the reverse complement.
TGCTAAGCCTGATTCGAGAGACCATAAAGAGCGTCAAAGTCAATTTCCTATGGTTCACCGCTGGGATCAACTAATGGGTCCGAATTAATGTATAAAAGTCAACATGGAGTGAAGTTGAATTGCAAATGAGTGATGGTGTCAGATTAGATAAATGGCTTTGGGCAGCTCGCTTTTTTAAAACACGTGCGCTAGCAAAAAAAGCTGTCGAAGGCGGCAAGGTGCTCTTACAAGGTAGCAGGGTGAAAACTAGTAAAGAGATACATCTAGACCATATCCTGTTGATCAAGCAAGGCCCTGATGAAAAAACGGTGGTCGTTACCGGGTTGAGTGATCGTAGAGGCAGTGCTACGGAGGCTGCCAAGCTGTATCTAGAAACAGAGGAAAGTATCTCGAAAAGAGAAGAGGCTAGGGCTCATCGTAAAGCAGTATATCAATCTATGCCGGTCACTGATAAAAAGCCGACAAAAAAAGAGCGCCGACAAATTATACGCTTTAAATCTGATTCCATATCTGGCCATGAGGATAACAACTAGGGTTAATCATGATGGGTTTCAAACAATTATTTTTGTTGTTAATGATCATGTTCATTTCGGCATGCAGCGCAACTTTTCAGAATAAAGTGCCAGTCGATCAAGTATTTCCTTCGGTTCAGGGTTATACGCTGAGCGGCGATGAATGGAGAATACCTGAAGATTTTCAGGATGAAATTGTAGTACTTCTAATTGGCTATAAGCAAAAGTCACAGTTTGATATTGATCGATGGATGATAGGATTAGATCAACGGGGTGTTAAAGCGGAAGTGTTTGAGTTGCCTGTCATACAAGGCTTTTTGCCTAGATTGTTTGCTAAGCAAATTGATGCTGGGATGCGAAGTGGTATTCCAGATGAGCTTTGGCGAGTGGTCATAACCGTCTATAATGACAGTCTGTCGATTTTAGATTTTTTAGGAAATGAGGACCCACTGAATGCTAGGGTATTGGTTCTAGGCAAACGGGGCAGAGTCATGTACTTTCATGATCGTGGGTTTTCAGTTTTTGCATTGAATGAATTGCTAGCGGCATTACCACCAAACAAAAAGACAGTTGAGTAGCTTTCAACCTAATTCACTATTGAGGACATAGCCTGATGAGAAATTTAATGAAATATACACCAGTCTGTATCGTAGGGGCTATTTTAAATGTTGGTTGCCAAGTTCAGCCACTTAACCAGGCGTCTCCAGTGGATTTGAATGATGACCGAATGCAGCCTGCCTTGATGTCGCAGGTCGAGGGCTACACGCCGCGGCGTAATTTGGGTAATGCCACAGAGGGTGAGCGATTATTTAATTTAATTTGTACAGAGTGCCATGCTTATGTAGATGTTGATGACCTACCCACCATGGGTTTTGAACTTAAGCCAGGTGGTGCTGATCGAGCACCTACGGTGAATGAAATGGGGGCGCCAACTAAGGGCGAGCTCACTGAGTCTTACCTAAGTGCAACGATACAATATGGTAAAAGTAAGGATGTGGAAGCACACTCTATGCCTGCTTGGGGTAACGTACTCACCGAGGAAGAGGTTGATAATTTGGTTGCATTTATAAAGCAAGTTAAACAAAACCAGCGGGTTAGGAAACTTCCCTAAAACAGAGTCAAGCGTTCGGGCTGCTCGGTCGCAAGCAGAAAAAGATGAGAATACAGACATTATAAATCTACTTGATGAACCGTTGCCGCGATTAACCCTTCTTGTTTCCAAAGCTTTACAGACAAGCCTGAATGAGTATCAATATAGGGTTCAACAATCTTGGGTATGTTTGAAAAAATACTTGTTTCCTTGGTGAGATAATAGGTCATTCTATTTCCGAATGGATCTTGAAGTTTTACTAAGAGTGCGATCTGTCCTTGCAAAGTGCAATAACGAGCACCCAGTAGTGTCCATGACGAGTCGACCATTGAGGACATTAGAGGTTGAAAATCTAAGCGATCAAATTGAGCAAACAGCTCTTTTGCACTTCCTGACACGTAATCCATTGGTTTATCATAAAGATGATTGGTACGTATTTCCTTTGTAATAGAAGCAAAAAGTTGTTGCTCAGGCATGATCCAAAGACGTTCGTAACTAACTATAAACAGACCAAGAAGGAATACAGCTGCAAATGCAACAAACCATTTAACGGGTATAGGTGTGGTTAAGGGGCGACTTATATCTGATGACTCAGTCCTAGTTTTTGAGTGCGCCTGTTCTAGCTGACGAAGATGCTGTAATTGATCCTCAGATAAAGAAGTATGTGTGAGTTTTTCCTTTAGTGCGTCTTTAAGGGGAATCAACTGAGTATCATTTTTCATCTGCTAGCCCCCTTGATGAATACTTTTGTTGTAGGCGTTGCTTGAGACGAGACATTTGAGACAGAATAGTAGATCGTTTTGTGTTTAAGTGAATAGCCATCTCTCTGGCAGACATACCTTCTACTGCCCACAAGTATAGAATCTCCCTATCTTTAGGTACTAGTGTTTTCCAAATTTTGCCTAAAGTCATTTGGTCTATGAGCAAATCTTCTAGAGATGCTTCTGAAACCAAGTCTGTCGAATAATTTGCATGATTATCCAGCAAATCATTTCGTCTTTTTTGTATTTTATACTGATCTATTACTTCGTTTTTAATCATTCTCTTTAAATATGCAAGAGGTTGATCAATCGCGTTTTTATTCTGTTTTCCCCATCGGATAATCACTTCTTGCAGTACATCGAACCCTTTTTGATCACAGCCCGTTAATGCGGCTGCATACCGGAAGAGAGCTTGGTATGTCTCATCATTGAGAGTAGAAAAGCTTTTCAAAACTGACTCCAGGTTGGTAGATAAGGCAATACCAATGCTTCAAATTTTATATCTAAATCTGATAATACCAATAACCCTAAGCTACACAGTAGAACGCCCAATATTAGTTTTCCGCGCTGCATCAAAAAATTGAACCACCTAGGTGTTCTGGTCCTGAACAGGTGGTGGAGTCCGGTACTCGCAGCTAGCAGTGAAAGAGCAGTACCTAAACCATAGCTTGCCATGATTAGGCTGGCTAACAATAGATCTTGACCGCGACTTGCCAATGCTATTGCTGCACCTAGTGTAGGCCCAACACAGGGTAGCCATACAAAACCAAGCATAAGCCCAACACCAAAGGGCCCCAACCAATGTTCTAAGTAGTTAGGTTGGCCCTCTGTGCGTGATATTAGGTTGCTGAGGATTGTATTTGCTTTCTCTGAAAGTTTTTTAGAGATTAAAACAATGCCGACAAAAACCAATAACAATGCTGTTATATCACGATAAATGACTGGGTCTAACCTAGCAGCTATCAGCAGCCATGAGAAAACGCCGCCTGCCAACGCAAAGGCAATCGCCAAACCAAAAGCAATTGCCAATTTAGAGCGCCAGCTATCTGCTGATGACGCCATGATGATCGGGATCAGAGGCCAGACGCAAGGAGATACTATACCTAGGACGCCAGCACAAAACGCGATCAATAAGGATGATATTCCCATGTTACATCAGGCCTCTATTCTTCTAGCGCTTTTTAGGTATAAAATTAAAAGCTTGTTCAACCTTTTCTGTGATAATGTCTGGTCTGGATTCAGCCACTGAGTACCAAAACTGTTGGTCACCTTTATAAAGCAGTAGGGTAGATTGTCTAGGTGCTCTAAATTTTTTAACCACCTCTTTTTGTTTGTCAAAATCCACCTCTAGTACATGTAGTTCCCGATGAGGGTGCTTTTCTCTATATTGCTGTATAGCTGCTTGCTGTTTTTTGCAGGTCCCACACCAGTTTGCATAAATATCGACGAGTATCATTTTTCCCTCTTTCTGAAGTGCTTCGAAATGTGAGTCGGTGTAGGGTTTTTTTTCTAATGCCCAAGCCTTGTTGCCAAAAATAATGAGCATGAAAAGACTCAATAAGATGATTTTAAATGTTACTAGCTGTTGGCTCATCATAATCCCTCTAAATAAAGTAAGTGTTTTAATGCACGGATATTATCGCGTGCTTCAGATATAAGACGAACGAGAGAGGGATTTGATCGCATTTAAATGTAACTGAATGCAATAAAGTAGGTGTGAAGTTAGCTAATTGAGCCTATATAGAAATTGAATGGTGGTTTCTTGTCTCTGTGAGCAATAAAATTCTCATAATTTAAGTAAACCAGTCTTTATCTTTTTACTTCTCTTAGTCTAGATTGATACCTTGAGCATATGCTTCTGCCTCTGTTTTCATAAGTATCGCTGTTTGGCTATGGAAATTTAGAACTTTAGCGGCTGCAGAATACTGCTTTTCATTTCTTGGTGGGTTGCGCATACAGTCGACGATTGTTCTTTCGACCGCTTCATTCAGCGCTTTCGATGCTACTTCACAGTTCTTTGGGTTTGCATTACAACTATAACTAAGGAGGTTTGCTTCAGCATTTAATTTTTTTACTTTTTCTATACAATCATCAGGCTTTTTCTGGAATGTTTCTTCTCCCGCGCACACGGTAAAACAGGGTCTTCCATCTGGTGATTTTGAAGTACTGAACTGCACCGTTGATCCTACCTCGCTTTAAAATGTCTAATATTAATTGAACATAATTCTAGCAGTTGGGTGATGGCTTATGGAAGGCGCAGGCTTTGAATGACTGTTAATAATTGTTTGTACAACCTGATTGCTAAAGCGATATGCTCACAGTTTGTCCGCCATCGATTAATAGGTTAGCCCCATTAATGTAACTGGCTGCTGGGCTGACCAGAAAACTAGCAGCTGCAGCTACTTCTTTCGGTTGACCTAACCGTTTTAGAGGACAAGAAGCTAAGAACTTTTGGTACTGATCATGATTCGATTCGCGTTTCCCACGCCAGCCACCCTGTTCTGTTTCGATGGCGCCTGGGGATATTAGGTTGGTTCTGATACCAACATGACCGAGGGAGCGAGATAAGTTCTTCGCGTAGTTAGATAAGGCGGTCTTTATAGCTGCATAGGGTTGTAAGTGGCCTGGTGTGAATACTTCATCTAGGACTTCTCGTGCACAGTTGCTAGAAATGAATAAGATCGATCCATGTTCAGAGCTTTTAAGAAAGGGTAATGCAGCTTCAACCGCGTGAACGCTTGACATTAAGTCAATATTGAAGCTTGTATGCCAGTCTTGCTCTCGATTTTGGGTGCCGAAACCACTGACACAGGGTATCAAAATATCTAAGCCAGAGAGTTCATGTGCCGACTTTGTTATCCAATCAGTCAGGTCTTTTTTATTGCTGACATCAAGTGGTTGCCCAATAAACTGCTGTGGTTGTTTGATTGATTGGTCAGCGGTACTGGCTTTATTTTCGGAGCGGGCCATATGGATGTCTGCCAGTGCAGCTTCTAAAGTGGTCGTATCACGGCCACAGATGGAAAGATGGCAGCCTTCTCTTGCTAAGCTGAGAGCAATTGCCTTCCCGATCCCTCGGGTCGCGCCGCAAATAAGTGCTTTTAGTCCATTTAATTGTAGATCCATACGTTCACTTTCCGAAAAACTGTCTCAGTTGCAGGTGCTTTATTAAACTACGAATGGAATGAGCTAATCAGCTATGCTTCTTGTGTAGCTTCAGGCTGCGCGTAACGAGCTTCTAGGCCCCGATAAATGTTTTGCATGAAGCGCTCTTCACTTGGGTCTAATGTTGAAATTACTTCTGCTAGGTGCTGGTTATCTTCTTTACCTTGCCAAAGCTTTCTGTAAGTGCCTGACTTGTAGCCAAAGTCTTGTCGGAATTGATTGAGTACATTTTTACCGATATAGAGGCGGTATAGCGTTAGCAAATCCAAATTAGACTTTTGCAATAAGTTAGAAAACTCCTGTAATGGAAAGCGATTGAGTGATAAGCATGCTAGGGCTAGGCCTTCGACTGATCCTAAAAAGCCTACAGTGCTCTCTTTATTGAAGGAACTGACGCTACAAACTTGCTTTAAAGCATGGGCAATTGCGTTTTCATCTTCACTAAACTGTAGGCAGTCACTTAGCCCAAAATGCCAAATATCGACAATTTCTAGATGAATTTGGGTTAGGTCAGAGTCACTTTTTTTCCACCATTTCCAACCATAGTGATCCATGAGTTCTGCGCACTCAGTCCATATCGCGCGGTACCAAGGGTAGTTTTGTGTTCGCCATTCTGGGTGAATGCATTGATTAATGTTTTCTTGCAGCTGAAGCATATGCTTTACGTAATAAACGTCTTTATCTTCATCTTTCATTGTATCTTGGTTTTTTCGCATTTGAACTAACCCTCCAACTCTCCATCATGGAGAAACATATAGTATCAGAATGATTTTCAAATATTTGTGCATGAGCTATTCAGAGTGAGTGTTTAAAGTCGAGAACGCTACAGGTTTTGTCGCTTGCTCGCAAGTGGGCAAACGTCAAGAAATGATTCTTGCTCAATAATTGAACTTAAATGAAACAATCTAAGTAGAATATTTCGCCTAATTGGCGGATATGAGCTAAAACCTTTATTCAAAATTAGATACACTAGGATCCAAATTTTGAGGGTTAATTTATCCAAGGGCAATATAGAATCATTTCGGGTGATCAATTCAAGTCTATTGATTAGGTTGATATCCATATGATACATGGCGGATTTTGAATGCGATTAAAATCTATCAAACTAGGCGGTTTTAAATCATTTGTTGATCCAACGCATATACCTTTGCCGTCTAATTTGACGGCGATTGTTGGACCAAATGGTTGTGGTAAATCAAATGTCATTGATGCAGTGCGTTGGGTGCTAGGTGAGTCTTCAGCTAAGCATTTGCGCGGAGAGTCTATGGCAGATGTTATATTTAACGGATCAAATGCTAGAAAGCCGGTTTCACAAGCGAGTGTCGAGCTAGTATTTGACAATACCGAAGGCAAGATTGGTGGAGCATATTCGGCCTACCAAGAAATTGCTGTCAAACGTAAGGTTACTCGGGATGGCCAGTCTAATTATTATATGAATGGCACGAAGTGCCGAAGAAAAGATATCACAGACCTTTTCTTGGGTACTGGTTTGGGTCCGAGAAGTTACGCGATTATAGAGCAGGGCATGATATCCCGCTTGATTGAAGCTAAGCCAGACGAATTACGTATTTTTATTGAGGAAGCGGCCGGCATATCAAAATATAAAGAACGACGAAGGGAAACAGAGAGCCGTATGCGTCGTACTCGAGAGAACTTGAATCGTTTACATGACGTGCGCGAGGAGCTTGAGAGACAATTAGAAAAATTAGAGAAGCAAGCTGCTGACGCACGTCTTTATACAGGTTATCAGGAGAAACAGCGAAGCTTAAAAGCGGAGCTGATTGCGATACGTTGGCGGCGACTGAAGAAAGCTGTGGAACGCAACGAACAAGAAATATTAGCGCAGGAAACAGAGCTTGAAGGCGGTTACGCGCAAAAAATAAAAGCTGAGAAAAATATCGAAGGTTGTAGAGAAGAACATCACAACGTAAATGAGCAGTTTCAAAAGGTGCAAGCAAAATACTATGAGATGGGCACTGAAATTGCCAAAGTAGAGCAGAATATACAGCATACGCAAGAGAAAGCTGATGCTTTGGCGAAAGAAGAACATAGGGCAAAAGAAGCTGCTTCCGAGTCTTCTGAGCATATGCTTGATGATCAAAAGCGGCAGGAAGAAATTGCTGTGCTATTGGAGCAACAGGAACCTGATTTGGCATTGATGGTGGCTCAAGTCGAGGAAACCAGTGAGCAGCTGTTGGTTGCGGAAGAATTGTTAGAGGATTGGCAAACTAGATGGGAAGCTTATCAAAATGAAAGTGCAGATGCACGCGAGCAGACCCAAGTTCAGCAGTCAAAAATTACGCATTTGGAAGGAAATATTCAAAGTTATGGTGAGCACTTAGAACGTTTAGAGACTGAGGGAAAAGGGCTTTCTGTCAAAGACATTCAACAAGAGCTTGAAGCGCTAAATGACAAAAAGGCGTTATTAACTGGCGAGATCGAGCAGAGCCAGAATACGCTTGATGAGTGCCAAGAAAAAATAGAAAGTCAACGTAGCGATATTCGGCAAATAACTTCCAAGACAGAATCACTGAGAAGCAACATACGTAAAGAAGAAGGGAAACTCTCATCACTTGAAGCGTTACAGCAAGCAGCCTTGGGTGCTGATGATAAAAACCATGGTCAATGGCTAAAGGAGGCAGGCTTAGGAGAGGCAGTGCATTTGGTGTCGCAAATGAGTGTTGAGCCTGGTTGGGAAAAGGCGGTTGAAGCCGTATTAGGGAGCGATTTACAGTCACTTTTGCAGGAAAGCCTCACTGATGACATGCTGTCACGGGTTGCGACATCACCAAAGAGTTTGACTTTGCTGAGATCAAGTGAAGAGACAGGGACGCAAATCCAAGGATTCGGTTTGTCGCTGTTATCAGATAAGATCCAGTCTTCGGTGTGTGGTATACCTAATTTGAATTACGTATATTGTGCTAAGGATTTGGATGAAGCGCTGAACTTCAGAGAGCAATTACCCCCTGATGCATCTATTATTACGCCCGATGCTATCTGGCTAGGCCCATCTTGGGTTAGGGTTTCTAAACCCAGTGATTTGCAAGCAGGCGTCTTGGCGAGGCAAGAGCAGATTCAGGCCATAGAGGCAAGCATTGAATCAAATAAGGTAGAACTTTCGTCATTGGAGGAGCAGTTAGCCGAGTTAAACGCTAATTTAGTAGTACAGGAACACAAAAAAGAAGAAGCGCATAAAAGCATTAATGAATTGAACCGTGAAATTGGAGATGTTAATGCACAGATAGGTGCAAAGAAGGTTCGCTTTGAACAAACCAGCATGCGTATAGAAAGGATTAAGGAAGATCGACAAAGGTATCTAACTAGTCATGAGTCGGACCAAGCAAAATTATCTGAAGCTAGGCTGTTGTTGGAAGAAGCGATTAATCAAATGGCCGATCATGAATCGGAAAAG
>JAYPYM010000105.1:12811-14555 GCA_038135915.1 Gammaproteobacteria bacterium | reverse complement strand
GGCACGAGGTGTTTCGGAACGGGCATGACAGGCTGCACAATGAGACCCATGACGTCTTGCATAGGAAAAGTCAGCATCAACTGAATACCTGTTTTCAGCGAACTCCTGTGCGTATTTGATCGCCGCTATATCAATATCTTGCTCGATTTTATCCGCACTACGAAACGCCGTATCTGCTGGCAGCCTTGGAATTGATAAAGGCTTTTCAAACCCGTCTGATGAATCAGTGTGACGGTAATAGGTAAATGCTAAATGCTTATAGCTTAATTTTGTAAAGATATCATAACCTTCTACTTCTGGATCATTTTGGTCATCAAACCAAAATGCAGTCGGGTATTGGCTTTTCAAATATTTTGCGCTCACCAAAACACCTAAATCATCATTAACCCGATGGGCTACTTGACCTGTAACGCTCTGAGTATTACGCTCCCCTACCACCACAGAAGCACGATTGCTCTCCAGATCATCTACACCAATAGAAGCGATATTAATCACGCCCCAATAGGCGTTTTCACCATAAAGAGATGAGCCAGGCCCACGAATAATCTCAAGCTGCTTTACATTCTCTAATGGAAAAAAATCTAATCCCGGTTGCTGTGGAAATCCACCTTTATTCCAAGAATTATACGGGACACCATCAATTAATAGGAGCACTCGACTAGTAAAAGGCGACTGCCCAAACCCTCGAATGGTGATGGTCTGCATCATTGGATTCCACCTCACATGGATACCCGCAACCATTCTAAGAATATCCGGAATTGTTCTGCCAGTGCTTCTCTCGATTTGCTCCCTGGTAATCACCGTTACAGAACCTGGCGCTTTGGAAATAGGTATTTTGGTTTTAGTGGCCGCTTCTATCCAGGGTGTTGATTCCGCCTTAAGGTAAGCAAGCTCCTCCAGTAATTCCTGATCTATCTCAGCTTGAGCAAAAAGAGGCTGGCAAAATAGTAAAACAGCCGCAAGCATACTCACAATAGTAGAAACAAGATTCTGGGACGCCATCGACCATCCTTGAAGAGCAATATTTAAACAAAATCAGAGGATCCTGAATTTAGGATAGAAGCGTGCATCAGAATGCACAAGCGCTCTAGTTAACAGCCAAAGAATGCTAACTGAGTAGAACTAATGATTTATAATAGGATTAGTGCTATAAATTATGCGGGTACCGAAAATATAAACTACTTTGCTATAGCACACTAAAGTTTGCCATCACCCGCAAAAAGGCTTTTGCGTTTCTCATTTTTTGGAGTGTTCCTGTCATGAAGGCTTTAACCATTATATCAATAATAATCTTAACAAACATATCGCTAGGCTGGGCTTCGGAAACCCCTCCAGAAGCATCAAGCTGGCCAAAACAAATGCAAAAGATGTCTCAATCCATCAATGAACTAATACCTTTCATCTATAGCCAAAAAGCTTTCCACGATGAGTCCAATCAGGCGAAAATCGAAAAGGCAATTGTTTCGCTAAAAGAAGCGATCCACAAAGTGCCTGTTAAGGGGAACGAAAATGTTGCTGGAAAGGACCCCATTGTCAACTCTAGCTTAACTCAACTGGAGTCAGACCTTGATCAGGCAAAGTTAAACTTCACGGAAGGAAATGTTGAATACGCTCGAGTGCTAATACAAGGCGCCATTCACCATTGCTTTCGCTGTCATAGCCGAAGCCAGTTTGGTCCTGAGTTCTTTAAATCGCCAACAGATATCAATGAGGTATCGCTCACACTAACAGAGCAAGCAGACCT
>JAYPYM010000105.1:9526-12787 GCA_038135915.1 Gammaproteobacteria bacterium | reverse complement strand
CCAGTATGAAATGGAACAAGCTCTAAAGAAATATTTAGCTATCGCGGTGCGTATTAAAAAAGACCCAAATCGAGCAATTAAAACGATCGGCAAGCTACTCGAGCAAGAAGGCATTCCTTTTTACTTACGGGAAGATATGGCACAATGGGTCACCTCATTAATGACATGGGAATCAAACCTATCTCAGAAACCTAGTATGGCATCAGCAAAAGCACTGATAGACGCCGGCAATAAAATTCAAGATGAGTTCGGCTTCCAACGCGGCTATATCGAGTTTTTACGTGGATCTTCCATCCTACACGATCTACTGAGATCAACAAACCTAAAAAAATCAGAGTATGCTGAAATATATTTATCCTTAGGACAAAGCTACGAAATAATTTATTCATTAGGCCTGTGGGAACTACCTGAAATATACTATGAAGACTGTGTAAGGCAGTCTCCTAAGAGCGATATTGCAAAACGTTGTTACAAACACTTTGAAAGAAACACATTTTTAGCTTACACGGGGAGCGCAGGCACATTTATTCCTGAGGATCAAAGAAGATTGCTAAAAGAACTCTGCAATCTTGCAGGAATTGAACATAGTTGTTACGCGTCATTTTAATTTCGACAACTTAATATGGTGGTTCAATTCAAATTAGTTTGAATATGGCATAGGCGTGAGTAACGCCTTGCGAAACCCAATGTTAAAGCAATGATAAACGCAACTAAATTACTCTTTAGCTTACTCTTAATGATACTTGGCTTTATCCAAGTATGGTTTCATGTTCACCCCAGTTACTATGAAACCATTCGATTTCCAGACACATTGTTCATTCCAGAACTTTTTGAAAAATATACCGCTATTGATTCATTATTCTTTGATGATGACTTTCGCCATATTTCAGCTTGGCTTTTCGGCACGATTTTATTAATAACTGGCAGTAATGGAGCATTGAAAACGTTATATGGCACAACTTTAAGCAACCGCTCAGTCAGCGGGCTCATTGAACGATCTAAATTTATCACTTCACTTTTTATAAGTGTTCTCATTCTTTCACCAATGATTATAAACATTCAATATAATGCCGTCTCTCCACTAGCTTCATTAATACCTTTGGCTTTTTTCCTGACATTGTTTAGCTTTTTCTTTATAAAGCTGTTACCTATGAGAAGAGCTCGAAGTAGGCAATATAAAGCCGCTAAAAATCTACGCAATAGCAGCAAAAAAAATACACCTAAAAAGCCTAAGACAGGTTATAAATCAATAGAAAATCATTCCAAATTTGAAGTCAAAACTGGCGACCATGCAATTACTTGGTCATCGGATCGTGCCATCGCAAAAAGAAGCTTATTACTCATCATAAAAGTTCTTCTTTTAATGGGCAATATTTCTAGAACAGATAAAAACGTACTGCTTCAACTTTCAAGAAAACACTACTTCTACCCATCAGATGTAAAAAATTTAATGATCGAGGCAGTCGACACTTACAATACACTCAACTTAAACGAGCTGGAGCCTGAACACATATATGAAATATGTAAAACAGCAACTGCAGACGGCTACCTAAATCAAGATGAGCACAATTTACTTATTAGGGTCGGCGACCACATGGGCTTCTCAAAAAATGAAATTGAAACAAGTTTAAAAGAATGTTTAGATGCTCTAAAATCTTCCTAAATTCAAAGCGCAGCACCGAGTTACACCAACTTTAGACATAGCTACTTTATACATAGCTATAAGCAAACCCAACCTAATAAGAAAACCAAAAAGAAATAAAAATCAGATCCTGATCTTTGTTTTTATTTGCTAATTTTTTTTATTTCAATACAATGGTTCGAATATCAAACTTACTGACCAAATTGAATATCTAATTAGTCCAATAAGAAAAATAGCACTATAGTGCACGATGAGAAGTAACCTTAATGAATAAGACCCTTTCGTTAGATAATCTAGAGTTCGAAGGTGGTATTGACCGCTCAAAGAAGTGGATGCCTGAATCAATGCTCTGCACCAGCTATTTATCTTGCTATCAAGCACTGCCAAACGAAGTAAAGCTCCGTTTTAATCAGCTTTATGCTGTTGCGTTATGTGAGGAAATAATCTGGTTCAAACAAGAATTCTTAGCCAGTATTTTTAACCAACTCTTGGCCTTACAGTATTCTAATGATGAACTAGCTGAAACCTTAACACTTATGATCAACGAGGAACAAAAACATGCGGAAATGTTCTGGCGGCTACTCAAACTCGCTGATCATAAGCGCTACGCAGAAAGAAAAATACAATTAGTACCAGTTTCTTATGCCCAGACTTTTGGTGCTCACCTCTGCGAAAAATACCCAGACTGGTTTATTTTTTGGGTTTTGATCGCTTTCATGATGGGGGAACGATCCCTAGACTATAGTCAACGGTATCAACTCGACAACACGCTGGAGCCAAACTTTAAAAAAGCACATGGCTTACATCAAATAGGCGCATCTCGACATCTTGATATTCATCACGATTTGATCGAAAAATTTTATAGGCCTGCCTCAGGATTAAAAAAAAGCTTAGCCGCGATCAGTTTTAAAATAATCCTACAAGCTTTTTTGTCACCCCAACGCATTGCTAAATCTCTTTGTTTTCAGCTAGTCGGAGAGTTTGGTAGAAGTATACAAAATAATTTGGATCTAATGGTAAAAGAACTTCCTACACTTCGAAAGAACACTTATTTTATTAATAAGAATTACGGTAAATTTGCTTTGCCAAGATTACATCAAATTTTAAACGAACATCCTGAACTCTCAGGCGCTTACCATCTAGTCGCCCAAGACCTTTCGAACAAATAACGTATTGCAATAAAAGGCTAAAAATTTATATTTTGCAGACTAGTACCCAAATTATAAAGGTACTTGCTGCTACGCACTGGGCAATAAAACTAAATAAACACTATATGTCGGATGGCATACCAGCGGTATCCGGAACCTTTTCCCTCCTCGACTGCTGGCCTGCTTCAACAACCGAAGATAAAGCCAGCATTCCCTCAGCCTCAATAAACCCAATAATTTCTTTGATACCCACTTCTTCCTTGAAATTAGCAAAAATAAAAGGGCGATCTCCTCGCATTTTTTTTGCATCTCGTTCCATGACTTCTAGAGATGCACCAACCATAGGCGCCAAGTCTATTTTATTGATGATCAATAAGTCCGAACGCGTAATACCTGGACCACCTTTTCGAGGAATCTTGTCTCCAGCTGAAACATCGATCACATAAATGGTTAGATCCGACAGCTCTGGGC
>JAYPYM010000105.1:4180-9516 GCA_038135915.1 Gammaproteobacteria bacterium | reverse complement strand
CCATATCTAGCCCAGGGTGTCGCTGACAAAGTTCATCAACAGCTGCTAAGTTCATCGAAGCATCCTCTCGGATTGCTGTGTGAGGACAACCGCCTGTTTCCACACCAATGATTCTGTCAGCAGTTAACGCATGATGACGAGTCAAAAACTCAGCATCTTCTTTAGTATAAATATCATTTGTGACGACAGCGATATTGTATTTATCTCTCATCGCCAAGCAAAGATTCTTTAATAGTGCTGTTTTTCCCGAACCAACTGGTCCACCAACACCTACCCGCAATGTTTGTTTCATGTTTTACCTCACGGTTATTAGAAAGAAGCGCTCTGAATCAAGAGCGGTATAGTCGCGTATACTGCGTTTCATGTTTCGCACTGGCCATAGCTAGACCCGGTAGACTCATACCAATGCTTGAGTCTTCTACCAAAAAAGCCTGTTCATTTAAATTTTGCATTTTTTTTGACAGTTTCAGCAATAAAAGTTGTGCTGCTGTTTGGCCGAGTGGTAGTAGCTTTGTTGCTGCAATCACTTGGTTTTCTAACAACATCCAGCAGTAAGCTGTCGCTGCCTCTTCTAAAGGTACATTTAAACCACTAGCAAGCCAACTAAACACACTAATAAACGACAAAGGAAAAGTTTTGTTGTAAAAGTATTCTGGCAAACGAACAGTCAACTGTTGGGCTTCACATAAGCTGCTAGTCAAACGTAACAGCGCCCCACCCATGGCCGTATCGGCGAGCAAAAGCTCACGCGTTTCCCGAATGGATAAGGCAAGGTTATTCCAATGTTGAGAGGCATCAAAGTTGAGATCATCAGCAGATTGATATTGGCGTTTAATCAAGGGCAAATCACTATACTGCAAGGTAGTCATTGACACCTGTTCTATCCATTCGCTAACGTCGTCGACATCTACAAGCCAACCTGCTCCTATTGCATATTCCAACCCTTGTGAAAAGGTATAACCACCAACAGGCAGATTAGAGCTAGACAGCTGCATTAATCTCAATAAAACCAACCTTGATTCAGCAGTTATCTCGTTCGTTTGTACGGAACCCACGTGTTCAGTGATGGGCATGATCTGACACTTCTTTGTTATCGTTTACAGGACGCTTGCCAGCATGTCCATGCCCATAGGCACCTGACTCTGGCTCAAACTCTGCGGCTTCAACACTGGTCTCCAATCCCAAACGCTCGACCAAGGTGATTAGCACAGGGTCTTCAAGGAAGCGCAGCCAACAATGTCCTATCTGTACGCGCGTATGCCGGTTACCCAGATGATAGCATGCCCGACTGAAAGCTAACCAATCACTGGCTCGCGCTGTAACAAGTGTTTCTTTCGCCAAACCAACGCGGAGCAACTTATTGCATCGGCTTCGCAATATTTCATCGCGCTTTAGTATATGACCTCGCTCCAAAAATAGCCGAACTTCTTCGCCTTTCTGGCTCATCACTTTAAGCCTGCCTTTTTCACGCTGTATGTGATCAAGCACGATAACATCATCTACTAACCGCTCTGTCTGAGCGCCAAATTTTTCAAAAACTTCTAACATCTGTTTTCACCTAGATAAATATGACCCTCAGGGAACGCTATACTGGTCAATTTAAAACAAAGAGTATAACTGCGCGAGTGGCAACACCGTGGCTGGCTCACAGGTCAGCAGTTTTCCATCCGCTCGCACCTCATAGGTTTGAGCATCTACTGTGATCGCTGGCTTCAGTGTATTTAGCAACATGTCATCCTTACCTATGTTACGAGTATTCTTACAAGCTATGTAAGCTCGTTTAGTACCAAGCTTATCTAGTGTGCCTGCTTTAATCGCTGCTTCACTGGCAAAGGTTAAACTGGTTGCAGTCACAGCTGCCCCCATAGAACCAAACATCGGGCGATAATGAACGGGTTGTGGCGTCGGTATTGACGCGTTAGGGTCACCCATCGGGGCCGCGGCGATAAAGCCGCCTTTTAAAATAGTGGCGGGCTTTATACCAAAAAACGCTGGCTTCCAAAGCACCAAATCAGCCAGTTTGCCAACCTCTACAGAGCCCACTTCTTCTGAAATACCATGTGCAATCGCTGGATTAATTCCATATTTAGCAATATATCGCTTCACACGATTATTGTCGTTACGATCACTATCTGAATCTAGCGGGCCAAACTGCTGCTTCATTTTGTGCGCTGTTTGCCAGGTCCGAGTGATCACTTCACCAACTCGCCCCATCGCTTGAGAATCGGAGGCAATCATACTGAAAGCACCCATATCATGTAAAATATCTTCTGCAGCAATCGTTTCTTTTCGAATACGTGAGTCCGCAAAAGCTACATCTTCTGGTATATTTGTGTCCAAATGGTGGCAAACCATAAGCATATCGAGATGCTCATCAACAGTATTACGAGTATAGGGCCGTGTAGGATTTGTAGATGAGGGTAATACGTTATTTTCAGCACATGCTCTGATAATATCTGGTGCATGACCACCACCTGCCCCTTCGGTATGGTAGGTATGAATTGTCCGGCCTTTAAATGCCGCTAATGTATCCTCCACAAATCCAGACTCATTCAGAGTATCTGTGTGAATTGCAACTTGAACATCGTACTTCTCTGCAATAGTCAAGCAATTATCAATGCTTGCTGGTGTAGTACCCCAATCTTCATGTAACTTCAGGCCGCATGCGCCCGCTATCAGTTGCTCTTCTAAGGCTTCGGGTAAACTAGCATTCCCTTTACCAAGAAAACCAAAATTCATCGGCAACTCATCAGTTGCTTGTAACATTTTACCGATATTCCAAGGGCCAGGAGTGCATGTAGTTGCATTAGTACCCGTTGCCGGCCCTGTTCCGCCACCTATCATGGTGGTTACACCAGACATTAAGGCTTCTTCAATTTGTTGCGGGCAAATAAAATGAATATGTGCATCAATACCGCCAGCGGTGACGATTTGGCCTTCGCCTGCTAAAACTTCTGTACCCGGACCAATGATAATATCCACTTTATTTTGTATATCCGGGTTTCCAGCTTTACCAATCGCTGCGATTCGACCATCCTTGATGCCGATATCTGCTTTTACAATACCCCAGTAATCAACAATGGTAGCGTTGGTAATGACTAAATCAGCAGTCTGCTTTGAAGTCAACTGCCCTTGCCCCATACCATCCCTAATGACTTTACCACCACCAAATTTTACTTCATCACCATACTCGGTAAAATCCTTTTCCACTTCTATGATAAGAGCGGTATCCGCAAGCCGTAAACGGTCCCCTGTAGTGGGGCCAAACATTTGTGCATAAGCGGTTCTATCTATTGTTGCCATGCTTGATAACCTTTATATTGACCAAGGATTAATCCAATTCACCCATTACCTCGCTACGAAAGCCAAACACTTTACGCGCACCAGCATAGCTTACTAATTCGACGCTTCGATTCTGCCCCGGCTCAAACCTCACAGCTGTTCCAGATGCAATATTCAGCCGAAACCCACGCGTTTTTTCGCGTTCAAATTTCAATGATGGATTCGTTTCATAAAAGTGATAGTGGGAACCAACTTGAATAGGGCGATCGCCCGTATTAGAGACCTTGATCGTTAAAGTATCACGCCCCTGATTAATTTCAATATCGCCTGGCTCCGCGAAAAGCTCTCCTGGTATCAGCTGTTCACTCATTATTTTTCCTTTTAAATGATTGACGTTACAGTCTTGATTAAATAATGGGATTATGTACGGTAACCAACTTGGTACCATCTGGAAAGGTCGCTTCGACCTGCACTTCATGAACTAACTCTGCCACACCATCCATCACTTGTTCACGCCCTAGTATTTCCCGTCCTTCACTCATCAACTCAGCAACACTTTTACCATCACGAGCACCTTCCATAATTTCTAGCGTAATAAAAGCAACTGCTTCTGGATAATTAAGCTTCAAACCCCGATTTAACCGCCGTTCAGCCAATAATCCTGCAGTCACGATATGTAATTTATCTTTTTCTCTTGGTAATAATTCCATGGGTGACTCCGTACCAACGCTAAGTTATCGATCTTTTCATCTACTCAAGGTTAAAAACAGACTTAACAATCATTAGGTTGCCCAAATTCTTGGTGCTATCGCCTTACGCTCAACTAACTGAGGTCTCAATATTTTCCAAGCCGCTATAAACAATTGACGAGCTTGATCAGAGCATCTTCCCAAGTAGCGCATAATCATGAATTCATTTACCCATGTAACAGCGGCTTGATCTGCTACGCCTTGTTTTTCAATTTGGTCACGCAAGGTATCAAGGAGTATATTAACTGAGCTAGCATCACACGATCTCTGACTAAAGGGCCCGACTATCATGGTACCAAAGACCGGGCACCCTTGAAAACCACATAACGACTTGAGATATATTGAATCAGCATCGAAGGCCAATCTATCTATTACTTTTGGCACACCATCAATAGAAATCGAGAATGACTGGTTAAATGACCCCTCCCGAAAGTAGGCATTACTGGCCGGTAAACCGAGGCAACTAATCTCCCAACCGCAAAACAAACTGTTTGCTCCTAGAGACACATCTGTGACCATTTCCAAATTCGCGCCATCATAAACGATGGTTTCACCTGGTAACCACTCTAGATACCCTCTTTCGTTCACACTCATTTGGTTGACGACACGCTGGACCAGTGGCTTTTTCTCGCTTTCACTTGATTTCTCATTCTCATCTAGCCTTGCACGATATAGACGAGTAGCACCTGGTGTTGTCAACAAAACCTTCGCTTCTTTATCTAACGAAATTGAAATTTCAAGAGAATCACCCGATACAATCCCACCTGGCGGGTGCAAAAGGTATACATGCGCACAATCCTGGCCTTCGGGATAAAAAGCTTTCTGCACGTAAAGCGGGCCATGATGGCGTTTCCTATGCAACAAGGTTTTACCAGCTTGTTTGCAAAAAGACAGTTGCAACGAAGCAGGCCAACGAGATGGCTGTGATTCAATCGAGAACGCTTGCTCTTTAGTCTGTTTGCCTGATAAGACTGCTGCCATCTGTTACACCGCTAAATGTTGCTTAATCAGCTCATCGCTAAGCGCTGACATTTCCCCTGAAGCGACAATACGACCCTTTTCCATCACGAGAAAATCTTTGCCCACACGCCGAGCAAATGCTAGTTTCTGTTCAACCAAGAGTACTGTTGTATCAAACTCATCATTTAAGCGAAGAATAACATCCCCGATCTGCTGAACAATATTTGGCTGAATGCCCTCGTTAGGCTCGTCTAGGATTAACAATTTTGGTTCAATAGTCAACGCCCTGCCTATAGCAAGCTGCTGTTGTTGCCCACCAGACAAATCTCCACCCCTGCGCTGCAT
>JAYPYM010000105.1:0-4170 GCA_038135915.1 Gammaproteobacteria bacterium | reverse complement strand
ACCGGGAATAGTTCAAAAATAAAGGCTGGGACTTTCTTACTGCCGTCAGTCCTACCAGCGAGCCCTGTTCTCAGGTTCTCTTCAACAGTCAGCTGTGGAAAAATATCTCGGCCCTGCGGGACATAGCCAACACCCAGCTTTGGTCTCAACTCTGCTGGGCTACGCTTTACATCCCGCCCATTAATCAAAATACTGCCAGATGCTATTGGTAACAAGCCCATCAAGCATTTCAATAGCGTGGTCTTTCCAACACCATTTCGCCCTAACAAGCAGGTGCAACTACCTGCTTCAAGGGAGAGATCCAAATCCCATAAAATTTGAGAGCCACCATACAGCTGGTTAATCGATTTCAATTCAATCAATTCGAGTCTCCCAGATATACTTTAATTACGTCAGGGTTATTCTGTATTTCTTCCATATCACCTTCAGCTAATACTGAACCCTGATGCAGGACTGTCACTTTTCGAGCAATGCTCCGCACAAACGCCATGTCATGTTCAACTACTACCACGGTTCGATCACCAGCCAGTGATGTTAACAATTCCGCTGTACTCTCTGTCTCCTGAGGCGTCATACCTGCAACCGGTTCATCAACTAACAGCAACCGAGGGTCAGATACCAGCAGCATGCCGATTTCCAACCATTGCTTCTGACCATGTGACAAAGCACCAGCGAGCTGCCTGGGTACTTGACTTAAGCCGATGGTCTTTAACACTTCAGTGATTCTGTCCAATTGCTCGCTATTCATACTGTAAAACAAACTAGAGCGAATTGATTTATCCATATGTAGCGCCAATTCCAAGTTTTCAAATACAGTATGGTGCTCAAACACAGTGGGTTTTTGAAACTTTCGTCCCACGCCAAGCGTTGCTATTTCTGCCTCCGTTTTATTCAGCAGATTATGCGTTTGACCAAAATAGGCCATTCCCTGATCAGGCCGTGTTTTACCGGTAATCACATCCATTAAAGTAGTTTTGCCAGCACCGTTAGCACCAATCAGACAACGCAGTTCACCATCATCAATGTAGAGATTCAAGTTGTTTAGCGCTTTGAACCCATCAAAAGAAACACTTAAACCTTCTACATACAATAGAACTTCATGTGACACATCAACATCAGGTATTTTTTCCGGGAATATAGGGTCAAACAGCCTGGTTTTGCGGATAAACTTCCGAACAGAATTAGCCATCGCCACAGTTTATCTCCCCAGGCTTTCTTTTTTTCGAATGTTTAACAAACCAACAATACCTCGAGGTAGAAAAATGGTAACACCAACAAACAATGCACCTAATGCAAACAACCAAGCTTCAGGTAATATGGCAGTAAATTGAGTCTTAGCGAAATTCACCAGTAAAGCTCCCAATACCGCGCCATAGAGCAAACCTCGTCCACCCACTGCTACCCACACTACAACCTCAATTGAGTTCAGCGGCGCAAATTCTCCTGGGTTAATAATACCTACTTGTGGCACGTAAAGCGCGCCAGCTATAGCCGCAATCATGGCAGAATAGACAAATAGCCAAATTTTATAATTTTCTGTTTTAAATCCAACAAACCTCACACGACTCTCAGCATCTCTAATCGCTTCAATGACCCGACCAAATTTAGAAGAGAGAATAAACTGGCTCATTAAATAGACGACAGCCAAAACCATTGCTGTCGTTACGAATAATACAACCCGCGTACTGTCACTTTGTAAATCGTACCCAAGTATATCTTTAAAATCCGTCAGCCCATTATTGCCACCAAACCCCATTTCGTTTCGAAAAAAAGCAAGCATTAGCGCGTAAGTGAGCGCTTGTGTCATGATGGATAAATATACGCCCGTCACCCGTGAGCGAAACGCTAGCCAACCAAAAATAAATGCCAAGAGCCCGGGCACCAGAAGAACCATCAGCACTGTATATATCATCGAATCAAAGCCTAACCAAAACCACGGCAATTCAGACCAGTTCAGAAAAACCATAAAATCAGGCAGCAATGGATTTCCATAAACGCCTCGGTCACCAATCTGCCGCATCAAATACATGCCCATGGCATAACCACCCAGGGCAAAAAAAGCACCATGCCCAAGGCTCAGAATACCGCAATAGCCCCATATAATATCCACCGACATAGCTAACAAAGCATAACTGAGGTATTTACCCAAAAGGGTAATAGTGTAGGTGTCCACATGTAAGACAGACTCAGGCGGAAAAAGCTGATTACCTAAAGCAGCACAAAGCGTAACAATAAATAGTATGCCCAAAAAGGTATTCCCACCTTTGCTTGATAGTAAGCTGCTGGATAACATACCTGGTTTCGTAGCGATGGTAGACGACATATTTTGACCAATCATGACTCAGCTGACCTCCCCTGTTGAGGAAATAACCCGCGAGGCCGTTTTTGAATAAACAAGACAATAAACACCAGTACGATGATCTGGGCTAAAACCGTCCCTGTGAGTGGTTCAAGAAATTTACTGGTCACACCAAGAGAGAAAGCACCAACTAAAGTACCCCACAAGTTACCAACACCACCAAAAACCACCACCATAAAAGAGTCAATAATGTATGATTGACCTAGATTCGGGCCAACATTTGTCATTTGACTTAAGGCCACACCAGCCACACCAGCAATACCAGAACCCAATCCAAAAGTCATCGCATCTACCCATTCACTTCTAATCCCCACTGCTCTCGCCATATCACGATTTTGCGAAACGGCTCGAACATACAGACCAAGCGAAGTTCGCTTCATAATCAACAAGAGTATTGCAAAAACAATTAACGCAAATAGCAAAATATAAAGCCGGTTATACGTTAGAGCCAAACCAGGATTAATCTGCAAGGCTCCCGACATCCACTCTGGGGTACTCACCTGCCTATTCAAGGGCGAAAACACTGATCTTACCGTCTGCTGAAGGACCAAGCTAATTCCAAAGGTAGCCAATAAGGTTTCCAACGGCCTACCTTTGAGAAATCTTATCACACCTCGCTCAATTGCAATCCCAACTAAAGCGCACACGATGAAAGCAGCAGGAATAGCAACAAATATCGACAAGCCAATATGATCTGGCATAAGCAGCTGAATCACATAGGTCGTGTAGGCCCCTAGCATGAGTAACTCCCCGTGCGCCATATTAATCACACCCATGACCCCGAAGGTAATTGACAAACCAATAGCGGCCAGCAACAAAATCGAACCTAAACTCAGCCCAAAAAACAACCTTTCCAAAAAGCCATAGAACTTCAAGCGCCCATCAATTTTATCCAGTGAGTACTTAGCCAGATCAACTAAGGTTTTATCTTCAATGTAATGACCTTGACTGTCTTTCTCAAGCAAAGATTCGAGTCGATTGCGCACCACCGGATGCAGCTCACCTGCCAACAATTTTACAGCCGACTGGCGTTGCGTCAAATCATCAGAATCTAGAGATGCGATAGTCAGCGCCAGCTCAATTTGTTTCTTGATTTTTGCGACCTGCTCTTGGGCTCTTGCTTGCTCAAGTAACGCAACGTTTTGGGAGTTCAAGTCACCCATCAGATTATTAACCGCGTCGATACGTTGTGTTCGATCTTTAGAAAAAAGCGTTAATGTAGCAATTACCTTTCTCAGTTGTTTACGTATCTTGTTATTGACTCTAATTTTTTTTACGCTCTTTTTAGGTACAGACTCCTCAAAACCACTATCCAAAATGCCCTTTACTTTGTAAACCTTCCCTTCCTTTCCCTTATCAACCACCATCACAACACGCTTATCCGATTTCAAAAAAAACAGCTCGCCCGACAACATGGATTCAAGCATCCCTAACAAACGCTCATCCTGAACACCAGACAGCTGATCAATCAGGTTCGAAAGCCCTTTCAACTTGGTATTAGGCAAGGTTTCAATCAATTGCTCAAAGCCTTGTTTAGATAGCCTAGCATCCTCTTGCACAGCATCGACTGACCAAGCGTTAGGCGCAAAAAAAGTCATGCATAGCAAAAAAAGAAACGATCTAAATGTCAAAAAAATAGGGGGCACTTGTTTGTCTAAGCCTTTTTTATGAGTGGACATCTGAGGTTCCCATGAAGAAGACATTAATGCGAACTCCAATCATTTGATATTCTAAGCGTGTTGTAACTTGATTTCAGGTGGGTTCACCAGAAACTTTAAAAAAGGGGCCTGCTTCGCAGCAGGCCCCTGCAG
>JAYPYM010000104.1:0-14599 GCA_038135915.1 Gammaproteobacteria bacterium | reverse complement strand
CTGCCAATCACCTGTGCCTAACGTACCCATTAACCCACAACCAAATTCATCCAGCAACTGAGCGATCAAATATGTACAAGTAGTTTTCCCATTGGTACCAGTTACTCCTAAGAGTTTAATTTGATGGGATGGCTCACCAAAGAAGCGATTAGAAATCTCTGGCATCCATTTTTTTACCCCAGACACCCAAATGACTCGCTTTTGCTGCGCTTCAGTCAAACTATTGATGCACAGATTGGCACTCATTGAGCCTGCCGGCATGACCTCTGCTAAAACACAGGTAGCTCCTTTATCAAGCGCATCAGCAATAAATTGTCTACCGTCCACCGGCTGACCCGAGTTCTGATTCGATGAATGAGCAGAGGGTATTGCAAAAAACAGTGTATTATCAGTGAGAGTTCTGCTATCTAAGCTAAGTGCATCAACCTTGACACTTTCCAGTAACCCTGGCAAATCCTGTGTTAGCTCGTTCTCGACATCACTTAACATCTCTGCAGGTAAAATTTTAGACAGTTCAAGACGCATAACTCAAATAAACCACACTATTTGCGTAAGACGATTAAACTTTAATTTATTCATTTTTCATCAGCCCCACAGTTAAAAAAGCCGAAGATGGTTGTCATTAACTTATTTATCAGTGCGCATTACTCAGTTTATAGAGTGTTTTATCCGGAACTACACCGTAAAGCCGAAACAAAGTGTTTACCACTTCCGCAAAAACAGGCGCCGCAACATCGCCACCATAATAGGCTTTACTTTTTGGGTCATCGACAATGACTGCAACAGCCCACCTGGGTTTGGAAACAGGGGCGACGCCACCAAACAAAGACATATACTTGTTTTCGGCATAGCTACCATTAATCAATTTATGCGTAGTACCTGTTTTTCCGGCAATACGGTACCCCTTTACTGAAGCTTTTTCCGCTGTGCCTTCAGCGCTAACCACAGTCTCCATCATTAGCATGACTTGCTTCGAGATACTCTCATCAAGCACACGCTCACCAGGAATGGCAATATCAGAAAATTCTCCTTGATCGTTTACACTTCCATTTTTGCTAAACTGATGCTTCTGAGATAATAAAGAAACAGGTTTATACACCCCATAACGACCCAGCGTTGCATAAGCTTGAGCCAAATGAAGCAAAGTTGTTGACATACCGTAACCATAAGACAAGGTTGCTATTTCTATAGGTCTACTAATCTCACGTTGGGGAACATAACCAATAGTTTCTCCCGGGAACCCGCTACCCAAGATCTGGCCAAAACCAAAGCGACTAAACAGCTCTGGCAAAGTATCAGCTGGCAAAGACATTGCGAGTTTAGTAGCGCCGATATTACTTGATTTAGTTAAGATACTGGTAAGGTTTATCTCTCCGTAATTACGATGATCCTTGATCCACTTTCGACCGATACGCATATACCCCGGCGAAGTGTCAATCATTGTCTGCCCGCTATAGAGGCCACTTTCTAATCCAGCAGCAACTGTAAACGGCTTAATTGTGGAACCAGGCTCAAACAAATCAGTGATGGCCCTGTTGCGCAAAACATTATCATTCAAGGTGCTACGATCATTAGGGTCAAATGACGGGTAATTAACAATAGCCAATACCTCTCCTGAAGATATATCTAAAGCGACCAAGGAAGCTGACTCTGCCTGATGATGCGTGACCGCGCTTTCTAACGCTTGGTATGCCCGATACTGAACACGCAAATCAATACTCAACCAAATATCACTACCATCAACTGCTGGGGTACGAATACCCAAATCTTTTACTGTGTGCCCCAATAAGTCTTTTACAACTAGTTTTTTTCCACCTTGCCCCCTCAAATACTCATCATAAGCAAGCTCAATACCTTCCTGACCTTTTTCATCGATACCTGTAAAACCCACAAGATGCGACACTGTCTGCGCAGAAGGATAAAAGCGCTTATACTCAGGTAGTGCGTAAACACCTGACACACCCAGCGCGAGTATTTTCTTACATATTTCAGGCGGCATTTGGCGCTTCAAAAACATAAACTCTTTATTTCTATATTTAAGTAGCTGCTCCTGAAACTGTAGAAAGGGCATATTGACAGACTTCGCAACCAAGGGCCAACTTTCAGGGGCTTTAATGAGCTGCTTCGGATTAGCCCACAAGGAAAGGGTTGGCGTACTAATAGCCAAGGTCTTACCATTTCTGTCTAATATCATGCCACGGTAAGCAGATAAACTTTCTTGGCGGAGAAACCTTTTCTGACCCTCACCTCTTAAAAAATCACCTTCAAATACATGTAAATGTACCGCTCGCCCTAAGACAACAACACCCAAACTAACAAATAAAATTTGAACGAATAAAAACCTTTTAGCTTTATATACTTCTAATTTTTTTTTCTTAAACGGAGAAAAACGCACAGCTCATTCCCGACCCATCTGATTAAATTAAAGTTTCAGGTGTTTTTTTTGCTTGACTAACACCATTTCTTTAGGTGTTGGATATTTCATACCAAGCTGATACGTTGCTAGATCCTCTACTCTATCCAGCGCTGCTAAAGTATTTTGCTCAAGTATTAAATGGGCCCATGTATCTTGCAACTGGTCACGCTCTGCCTGCAGATTAGCCAGAAGAGAAACCTGGGATCGAACTTGGTAAGCCTGGAATACCACAGCCATTGCAAAGCCTAAAATCATCATCAAGGTAATTAAATTAACCAAAACTAACCATTTCTGCTTCAATAGCTCTTTGAATTGCGTTGCCCACCGTTCACTATCATTTGAGCTATCTGCTCTATACGAATAACTTTTTTGATCAGATAAATTGGTATAAGCTGGGTCATTTCCAGCAGAACGCAGCGTAATTTGATGGTGCGACACCACCAAATCCAAAACTGGTTTTATTTCAGTTTTTTTAAGCTTTTTAAGAGATCGATTAAATTGCATGTTCATTTCCTTTTTGCTTCATGCTTCTTCATACTCACACTCAAGATTCTTACGTTACTATCCTAGATAACCATGCTCAGTGATGTTGCTTTTCTGCAACCCGTAAAATCGCACTTCTTGCCCTGGCATTCACTTGCACTTCCTTGTCTTTTGGCTTTTCACCCTTTACCAAAATCTTCAACCGAGGCTTTAACTCTTCATTTCGAATCGGAAAATCTCTCGGATATGGGTCACCTTTTGCTTCTTTTTGCATAAATCGCTTGATCATTCTGTCTTCCAGGGAGTGAAAACTAATTACAACTAATCTTCCTCCTATTTTTAGACAATCTATTGCGCTAGACAGGAACCGCTTTATATCGATTAGTTCGTTGTTGATAAAAATACGAATAGCTTGAAATGAACGTGTCGCAGGGTGCTTTTTTGAATTACTCCTAGGCATGATGTTCGAAATTAAATCAGCCAACTGTTTTGTTCGTTCAATCGGCGCTTGGAGCCGATTAGAAACAATTTCTCGGGCAATCCTTCTTGCTTGCTTTTCTTCTCCATAATCCCATAGCACCTGCCTAATTTCAGATTCAGAAGCACTCATTAGCCACTGTGCTGCACTCATCCCATTTGACGTATCCATACGCATATCCAAGGGTCCGTCTTTATTAAAGCTAAAGCCTCGCTCAGCTTCATCCAGCTGCGGCGAAGATACGCCCAAATCCAACAAAATACCATCTACTTGATTTACCCAACCATTTTGCTTAACAACAGCAAAAGTATCCGCAAAGCTACCATGCTGGACGTAAAACCCGACACCTAATTTTTCAGCAATGGGTTTACTCACTGTTTGCGCATGCTCTATAGCTTGTAGATCTTTATCAATCACCATCAGAGCAACCCCTGCCTCAATTTGTCCTTGGCTCTTTGCCAAGCAATCCAAGAGCGCCAAGGTATGTCCACCACGGCCATACGTTGCATCAATAAAGCACTGTTTACCGAATCCGTCTCTACTCGAAGGCAGCCAAGATGCTAAAGCTTCCTCCATCATCACACTTTCATGAATACCACTAAACTTTTTCTCTGTCTGTCGACTCACTGATTACTACCTCATTAAACTTCAAATCTTTGAGTGCGCTTTTACTCACCAGCAAAAAAACAAGCTCACTCAGCTCAAAACAGAGTCAAAGCGAAATATTCATTAAATCATCTGGCAATTGCGCTTTCACTTCTTCATCCTGAAGCCATATTTCACGCTTGTCATTCCAGACTGACTCATTCCAAATTTCAAATTTCTTCCCTTGGCCAACCAGAAGGGTTCGTTTATCCAAATGTGCATAATTACGTAGCGGTCCACTCAGAAGAAGCCGGCCGCTAGCATCCAGGCTTACCTCTGTCGCATGACCAATAAACAACCTTTGAATACGCCTCGCAGCGGGGTTAAAGCTCGGTAATGCTTCTAATTGTTTTTCTATCGACTCCCAAACGTTTGCAGGATATAGCAACAAGCATGTCTCATCGACATCAATCGTTACTACCATCCGGCCTTCACTCTTTTCTGATATAATTTCTCGAAATCGAGTGGGCAAAGTCAGCCTACCTTTAGCATCCAAATTGACTTCACTCATACCCCGAAACACTTAAACTACCCCGAAACAAATTAATTTTTACCACTATCGCAATAACAGCCATTAAAGTTATTGTAACAGAAATCACACAATATCCCACTTTTCCCCACTTTTTAACACTTAATCTACAGATAATGCACAGTGTTTTTAACAAAGCCCAGAAGCGAACAAAAAATAACCTAAAATGAGATGTGGCGGCAGTTTAAGCACGCCTTAGATAAACAAAATGATTGAAACAAAAACAATGTGAAAGCGAGCCGGCCTGTAAGCCGGGTTCTGTCGAGAGTAATCATTCATCTGGGGCACAAATCACTTTGCACCCTCAAGCGACCTACCCGAACCCAATGCGGGCAACATCGTTGGGTTCCTATTTGGTCTTGCTCCGAGTGGGGTTTACCATGCCATGCCCTGTTACCAGGTATGCGGTGCGCTCTTACCACACCTTTTCACCCTTACCAACTAAGGCTAGCTTGACCTTAGTGGCGGTATATTTTCTGTGGCACTTTCCGTAGGCTCACACCTCCCAGGCGTTACCTGGCACTCTGCCCTTTGGAGCCCGGACTTTCCTCCCCCAAACGTCAAAGTTGGGCGCGATTACTCAGCCAGCTCGCCAAGGGAATCATAACGATATTCAACTAAAGTGGCAAATTTATAATCAAACAGAATCTGTAAAAAAGCCGCAGCCAACTTTTAACTTATGAATCATTATTTTCTGTGAATAGATAAGAAAAGAGACTGTTAGCCAGCACAAGACCGGCCTACATTAATGAGTTCAACAATTTTATCGGCTGAAACCGGCCCGCTAAAGAAAAAACCCTGACCAGTAGAACAACCTGATAACGATAACATTTCTTCCTGCTCGAGCGTCTCTATACCCTCACACACCACTTCTAAATTAAAGCTTTTTGCAAGCCCTAAAGAAGCCAATACAATTGCCTTATCATTTTCATCAACCAAAATATCTCGCACGAACCCTCTATCAATTTTCAGCTTGTTAAGAGGCATCTCTTTTAAACTAGCTAAAGATGAATACCCGGTTCCGAAATCGTCAATAGCAAGCCGTATACCCATTTCGCTCAACCTGATTAAATTTTCGGTTGAAGCTTTCGCATCTTCAAAAATAGTGCTTTCGGTTATCTCCATTTCCAGCCGACTAGGATTAATGCGTTTTTCCTCAATGAGTTTGGCAATGTTTTCTATAAAATTAGGGCCAGTAAGCTCTTTTCTGGACACATTCACGGCAACCTTGATTGGTGGCAAACCTTGCATATCCCAAGAGAGTATTTGTTCGCAAGCCTCTCTAACTACCCAAAAACCAATAGGCTGAATCAACCCACTACTCTCAGCAATAGGTATGAAATCATTTGGAAATATCTCTCCTTTAGCGGGATGTAACCATCTAATGAGCGCTTCAACACCAACAATCTGACCAGTCTTTATGTTGTATTGAGGTTGATAAACAAGTTTCAGTTGCGACTCATTTAAAGCTTGCCTTAGATCAACGACAATTGAAAGATAATTGATTGCTTTAAAAGAAAGCTCTTCAGTATAAAACTGATGAGAACTTGCCATCTTCTCTTTCGCACGATACATAGCAGTATCGCAATTCTTCATAATTTCTAACGCATCTCTAGCGCCATTCGGATAAAAACAAATACCAATACTGACGGTAACGTCAAGCTCATAACCTTCCAGCCTGAAAGGTTCGACAAAACAGCTCAAAATACTATTCACAACAAATACTGCGTCAGCTTCAGTATTAACATTTTCCATAATAACCACAAACTCGTCACCACCAAAACGAGCCAAAGTATCAACTTTACGCAAGGCATTTTTCAAACGCTCGGCGACTTTCACAAGCAGCTGGTCACCCACCCGATGGCCTAAACTATCATTCACTACTTTAAAACGGTCAATATCAAAAAAGAATACTGCTAAGGGTTCATCGGTACGATCAGCCCTTTCAATTGCCATTTGAAGTCTACCTTGAAACAAAGATCTGTTTGGCAAGCCCGTTAATGTATCTCGATTAGCTATATCATCTAATTTTTTTTGAGATTTCTTCAGCTCTGTAAAATCTGTTAATAACACCACATAATATTTCTTACTGGTAATTTCCTCAAAATGGGTTTCAATACTCAGAAGCGTATTTTTTAATTCACCATTCTCCAGCTGAAAATCTAATTCACCTTTCCACGATCCGTCTTGGTCCACTAAACGCCATATCTCTATAAAATCAGTCTCCTTTAACCCAGATAAGAACTGCCTACTGCTTCTATAAACATTGTCAATTGGCATCCGTATTTGATCGATCAAATTCTGATAAGCTTTATTAGCTTGAATAATAAATTTACTATCATCTAATAGTGCAATAGCCGCTGGTGAGGACTGCATGGCAGACAGCATTAGATGATCGCGTTGTTGTGCCTGCTTCCTGGAGGTAATATCTAACGCAAGAAAAACAAACACCGCTTTGTTATTCATGGTCAGCGCGGATTTGGTCAGTCTACCTTCAAAATAGCACTCCCTAGAATGCACCATCAATACATATTCAAAGGTAACTAAAGCACCATCACTTAGTGAGGCTTTCTCAATTGCATGGTTAATTTTTTTAGATACTTCTTCCGGTAAAACCTGTTGAACATTTTGTCCAATTAACTCATTTTTTTGCCGATACAACTGCTCTTCTTTATCTGTGAGCACCTCTAAATACACACCCTCATCATCTAAGAGATATAAGACATCGGGCAAGGTGCTTAAAATTGATTTTAATTGAGCCTCATGAGATTTTTTTTGTCGCTCATACAAGTGCTCCATCTCTTCAGATAGATCTGATAATTTTTTTTGGTTATGGGTTCGCTCTTGGTCAATAGTATCGTAACAAGCACTGATATCTGCCAAAAGGTTTTGCCATACGGCTAAATCAGGTAACACCTCTTGCGAAACAAAGAATTTCTGTAACTGTGTCTGTAACAAATAATGCATATATACAAGCAGGCATGGTTAAAACAATTTACCCTCAGTAAAGCTTAGTACAAGTTAACGCCACAAAGAATTAAGTTCCAGCCAATTTGGACGCTAGAACAAGTCCCAAACCGGCCTGCAACTCGATGGAAGGGCTTTATGCATACCCAACCTTTGCCAGGAATATTCAGGAGAATGGAAGTCAGAGCCGAGTGAGCCATATAAACCTTTTTCATTAGCCAATTGAACTAGGTGATGCGTAACATCCTTCGTCTGGCTCCCAGAAAGAATTTCTATAGCTTGACCACCTGCTGAAATAAAAGCATCAACTAAACATCCTAGCTTCGTTCTAGTTAGCCTATACCTGGAAGGATGCGCCAATACTGCTACACCACCCGCAGATTTCACCCACTCAACCACTAAATTAATATCAGCCCATAAATGTTGAACATCCCCAAGCTTGCCAGCCCCCAGATAACGCTTAAAAGCCTGCTGGTGATTTTTCACGTAGCCACGTTCAGTCAAAAGTTTGGCAAAGTGGACTCGGCTAACCCCTGCACTACCCGCAATTTCTAAAACTCGCTCCATTGGATCCTTAACGCCGATTTTCTCTAATTTAGCCGAAATTTTCTCAGCCCTAGCTAGCCGTTGCGCTTGCTGATATTGAACAGCATCACCCAGCGTACTACTAGATAGATTTAGATTTAAACCGACAACATGCACACCAGTATTTTTCCATTGGGTAGAAAACTCTATACCAGGAATCAGGCACAAGCCATTATCGGCTAGCGTATTAGGTAAGTTGTGGTAAGCATCAACAGTATCATGATCAGTAACAGACAGCACGCTCACACCCTGTTCACTAGCAAGGCGGATAACTTCTCCTAACCCTAATGCACCATCCGAGCAGTTAGTATGACAATGTAAATCAAAGATTTCCGTCACTGGAAATGGTTAGTCCCAATCAAAAACATTACATAGAGAATCGACAACCGCCTTAACAATGCAATCTAAATTTACCAAGCTCTGACTCCATACGCTGAACATGCGCAGCTATCTTTTCATTCTCACACGCCAGACCACTGATATGGTTGACACTCTTTTCAACCATATCATAAATCGATTGGGTACTTTTATTAATTTCAGAGGCTTGGTTTGTTTGCTGATCTGATTCATAAGCCACGTCTTGAGATAAACCCTGAATTTGTTGCACTGATGTGCGTGCCCGAACAATCACTTCGTAATTACCACCTGCTTTTTCAACACATAGGCCAGCCTTTTCTTTTCCTCTTTGGACAATTCGAACGGCTTCTTTAGCATCAATCTGTAGACGTTCCAAAAATTGATGAATATCTTGTGTAGAGTGCTGCGTTCGCTGAGCCAAGTTTCGTACCTCATCGGCAACAACAGCAAATCCCCTACCAGATTCTCCTGCCCTCGCGGCCTCTATAGCAGCATTGAGTGCAAGTAAATTTGTTTGCTCTGCTATACCCCTGATAGCTTCCAACACCACGCCAATACTGCTCGTTTCACTCGCTAGGCTTTCAATAACATTTGTTGCACTACTGACTTCTGTCGCCAGCTCTTCTAGTATGCCTTGTATACTTACAATAGCTTCAGTACTTTCGGCCATATCGTTCTCCAATTGTACAGCGGCTGATGCGGTATCTGCTGTCTTATTCGACACTTCGATTAGAGAAAAACTAAGGTTTTGAATGTCGCTAGCAATCGTTCGAGCATCCTCACACTCCTTTTTGACATGCATATCTGACATGTTCACTTTTTCCGTGATATGCTGTGATGACTCTCCTAGCAGCGCCGCAGATGCTTGAGCTTCTTTAAGCGTAGTTCGTGTATAATCAAGCAACTCATTTAGCTGACAAGAAATGGAAGAAAGCTCTTGCTGACCATCTACATCAAAAGATATACTCAAGTCATCTTGTTGCCTGGTGGACAGCGAGTGAGTTAAAGTCTGCAGTGGCCTACCAATACACTGAACTGCTTGCAAAGAAAACACTAACGTTATTAGACTTAATGTACCTAATAAAACAAAGACTGTGAACACAGTAGACTCAAGATTACTTTCATTTTGTGTTGCGTGAGAAATATACCAAGCAAGACCACTCACCAATATCAAAGCACCTAATTGAATTAAACTGATTAAATAAAAAAGCCGACTTACTTTAATTTCTTTAATACTCAACATCATTTACCGCCCGCCAATTCCGAAGTGCGCACAACTACATATCTTTACAATTAAAAATATAGTACAAAGATATCATTTAGGCATCAATTCTTTGTGTATCATCATTTACTTTCAGTTAGCGATTTTAAACTTTCAAGTCTAAATAACCAACCAAAACCTCTGCAACTTCTGTAGTCGCCAAGGAGTGATACATAGAAACTGCTCGCTTACCTTTGGCACTCAGTAAACTAGCATCATTATTTGTATGAGCATGATACCTAAACTGCTCACGCTCAGCCGGCTGAGAAGTAAGCTTCGTTTGAGTTTCTAGCTTAGGTAATCGCGCTGCTTTAGATGGTTCTGAAGGGTCAGCCTTTGACTGAGAAATAGCGGGCAGCCTGCTTTTTTTTCCAGGCAGAGAAGGTGGGGTCGTATTAAACGATAAATGCTGCGTCACAGTAACTGCTTCTATAGCTATTTAAGTTAATTTGGGCCGAGTTTTCCAAATCATAACACATTTCAGCGATTAAATATTTAATTGCTGCTTAATTTTATATTCGTAAGCTTCCTGCTCTTGTTTTCGAAATCCTGCTTGTTTAAACACAACTTTTCCTTCTCGACTAATAAGGATAGAGGTTGGCATACCCTGTATATTAAACTGTTCTCCCAATCTACCTTCGGGATCAAATACAATAGGGAATATTGCCGGATATTTTTCCAAGAAATTCTCCGCATCCTGACGATTCGCATCAACATTAATAGCAAAAACATGTAACTTGCCAGCATATTTACGCTGAATTTCATTCATCCATGGAAACGAGGCCCTACATGGTTTACACCAAGACGCCCAAAAATCCAGATATATTACTTCTCCCCGATAGTCCTCAATTTTGAAATCTGAAAGCTGCATACTTGCAGCACTCAGCATATTGGAAAAAAAAAGAAGGAAAATTAACAAAATAGCCTTAATACTACACATGACTTAGACCAAAAAAATATCTTAGATTAGAATAAAAGCCATCCCTATAACCATGACTCCCATCAACAATACAGAATAACCTACCTTTTTAGTTAGGATTTGCGTACTCACAGAAGCTTGCAAATGAGGGTTCTTGTCGGATGTTACCTGACATTGAGTCGACTGGCGCTTGGTTTCTATGAGCAGGCTATTATTCCCAGAAACTGAATGCTTTCTGGCACCCTCTTCCATACGGTGCCTTGAAATACGACCCGCACTATTTTCGATAGGCGCAGTTTCAGAAACTAGTCTAGGTGAACAATCAAAAGCACCATCATTTAATGCGTTTGGCTTTCGTTTACCCTGAATGCATGGGTCTTGCAACTCGGAACTCTCAACATTTGAATCAGATTTTCCAGATAACCACTTAGTAAGCTTATGTCTAAAATTAACTAACTCATCCAAATCATTGATTAAGGCGCCTTCATTGCTATTAGAAACCTTAGTCTGAGCTACTTTTTCAGATCTTGGTACGCCAATTGAATCCTCATGTAATGAAAGATCAACCTCACCAACTGAAAAGCTAGCACTCTGGACTGGGCGCATTTTCTCAGCTGGTCCTGAAATATTCCACACTCTATTCTTCCAAGACACTTGATCGCCCACAAAAACCTGGCATAGCGACTCTGTAGCACCGTTGACAACAAATGATTCGCCATTAGTGCCTATCCATAGTTCTTCATCTTCAATAAAGAACTCAAGATCTGTGTCCATCGCTACCACACTACCTGGGTCTTCAGCCTTACTAGTATCCTCTGAGCAAGGCTCAGAATCTTTACAGATGAGAGATGACAACCAAAATCGGCCCGACGCCGGTAGTGAGATTGACATACTTGATGCTTCTTTTTGCTTCGGTATTTCAGATAGTAAATAACCAGACGAGCGCTCCTCAACTATTATAGGCTGAACAGCAGTCGTTGCCCTAAGTTGCTGCGAAACACAAGGTTGGGTTAGCTGGAAAGTTTTATCCCCTACAGATAGAACATCACCAGCATTGATGCACATTAACCCAGATAATGGTTTATTGTTAACCTTGATAGCATAGTGTCTATTAAGACTAAGCACCTTCCAATGCCCATCGGCCAAGAAAAAGGATATTAAAAAATCTGGGAAGTTAGCGTTCTCCACAACCAGGTCGTTTTCCCTGTGACTACCAACAGAGAAGCGTTGCTTATTTAACTGATAACTTTGGCCATTATAATCAAGCTGCAAACCCTGCATGCACTTTCAGTCCCTTCACTTACCAAGCTGTGCTCATACACCGAGGGATAATGGGCTATTAAAGGCGGCGATACCTAAACCCACTTAACTTAGGTGTCTACTTAAATATAATCTTAGTACAAAATGAAAAGTAACACTCATGCTTATTTAGAAAAGAGTAGAGGTTAAAAAGCACTACTTATCGAGACTATAATCTGAGAAAAAAGCTAAAAGCAGGTCATTAAATTCTTTCTTTTTTTCAATATTAACCAAATGGCCACAATTAGAGACTATTCTATGCTCTGAAGACGGCAAAAGCTTATCAAGCCTTTCGGCGGCATTAATTGCCCCTAAGTCTCTAGAGCCAGAAACCAGTAGAACGGGCATATTAATACTCGCCAAGCCTGCATCCAAATTTTCAGGAGAACCAATTTTAGACAAAAAACCAGCCAACATATTAGCAATGCCCACACCTTTATGCTCTAGAAAGCCAAGCCGAACAAGGGAAGCATCTCTTGTAGAAAGCCCAGATTGGGCCCCCCAAACAAACTTTTCGCCAGCTTTTTCTAAGCCTTCACACCTGATAGCGCTCGCAAACGCCTCTGCATAAGAAGCAACGCCACGAAAAGTAGGGTCGACATTAGGTAACGAGGTCAATACTAGGGCATTAATGCGCTCAGGGTATCTTAAAGCAAACATGAGTGACAAAGCTGCTCCCATGGAAAGACCAACACAAGTTGCCTTGGCAAGCCCTGCATCATCTAGTATTTCCTCCATATCAGCCGTTAAACGATCCGCCCCATAACTGGATTCACTACTAGGTACATCACTTCTAGCATGTCCGCGCACGTCATAGGCAATTGAAGTGTAGCTTGGAAAAGCGGTGATAGTAGCTCTCCAATTCCTGGCGCTACCAGATAAGCCATGGGAAAATAGCAATGCAGGGCCTTCACCCTGAATTTCAGTGTGTACTTGGGTACCATCCGATAAGCGGAGCAGCTTTTTTAGACTATTGATTCTGCCTCCTATGGCTCCAGCTTATTCATGGCTTTAGTACTAAAATATTACTTTTAGAGTTTTCCAATACAGCCTCGGCTGCGTTACCAATCACCCAGCCTGACAACCCAGTTCTGCAACGACTACCGATCACCAATAAATCTGCACCTATTTCGCTCGCCAAATTGTCAACCACATCACCTGGCTGACCTTCGCCTACATACACATCTCCAGCAAGCCCTGCCTTTTGCTTATAAGACTCAAGTCGACGCTGATGTTGCTTGGCCAAATCGCC
Organism: Gammaproteobacteria bacterium; assembly: GCA_038135915.1. Lineage (GTDB taxonomy): Bacteria > Pseudomonadota > Gammaproteobacteria > Pseudomonadales > UBA6940 > JAYPYM01. The sequence goes on along the minus strand of JAYPYM010000104.1, from coordinate 1,408 downwards.
TTGTAACTCAGGCATTTGCCACTCGGCAGGCGCATAGGCCAAAAAGTCAGCTGCACTAGGGTAAGCATTAATCAAGCTTAACCTTGAACCCATTTTATTCACCCAAGAATTGGTGGTCTGAATTAAATACTCGTTTGTTTTGTCTTGGTCTTCTCCAGATTGAGCAACGTCCAAAGCCAAAGCAACAGCACCATTTTCAAAGGTCACATCATTCTGCATGAGCAACACAGGGACTTCTGGCAAACGTATCAGCTCCCACTCGATAGGCCTATGCAACACGCGATCTAAAATGCCATGATGCTTAGCAGGATCAATGATCAAACTCACCTTGCGATCAAGCATATATTCTTGCAATGATTCTACAGGTCGTTTAGCCCAATTAACGATAACATCAACTTCAATACCAGATTTGCGTACCTGTTTAGCCTGTTCCTCCAGCCATTGCTGATGATGCTTGACCAAGGGCTTTCTAAAATTATCCAAATAAGTACCAGAAACCCAAGTATCAATTTCTGCTGCACGATCATATATAGCAGAGAAGAAAACCAGGTCACAAGAAAACTTTTCAGCAATCTCTTGATAAACAGATAGGTATGCTAATGGCTTTGATTTTTCTACCGCATATGGCACAACAACCAGAATTGATTGATTTGGTACAATTTCAGTCACATGATTCATGTTATGCTCCTCATTGGGTTTGATTCTATTCAATCAACTTAAAGCCTGTAACTCAATAGTGGTTTTCCACAAACTGAGTTTAATCATCCATTTTCGTATAACAAAATGAAATTTCAACTTTATATTCACAGCCACCATCACGGGGCAACATTGGGTGCAAGCCAACACCTGGTAAAAAAACAATATCCTCTTTTATCAATCCATTGGTTTGCTGAGATTGGCGTACCAACACTGGGTAACGATACCGATTCCAAGGAGGTATACCTTGCTCTTGCCAAAGCTTCTTTAATTTCATTGGGTAAGGCTTTTGAGACCAGAAAAAGCGATCTCCAGATCTTGGTAACCGCCAAAATAGCTGCCCTATGTTAGCCCGCAACCAATTGATATCCATTAATACAACATCAGTTTCGATCTTTTCACCTTCAAGGATATCACCTGGTTGATACAAGGATACTGTTAGCACGATGCCTGGTTCTCTCAATACTACCTGCTCATCTAAAACAAGCGGCCATTTTTTGTCCCCCAGGTCCGCAGCTTGTTTAGAAAACTCCACCTGAAAGGTCCACTCATTCCCCGAGAAATAAAACAAACGCCCCCTGTAAAGACGCAGTGTAAAATGCTTAAACTCAAACACGGATTTTGATGAATGCACTTGTTTAGCACAAAGCCCCTTTAGATAACCAAACAGGTCAGTTGAAATACCCTGATGTACAAATTCACTGGTTTGATC
>JAYPYM010000103.1:13413-14681 GCA_038135915.1 Gammaproteobacteria bacterium | reverse complement strand
AATTATATCTTCCTCTAGTTTAGTTATCCCTTAACGTTAGGATACTTATTAAGTATTCAGGCAAATCAGGCAGCCTTATAATCTCAAATTACCTAAACCTATTCCCCTCCCGACTAAAAAAATTGCAATCTTTTCACTAATCGTATATTTTTCAACCTGACCAGCCTCAGTGCCAAAGACCAGACTTGCTTATTGCAAATAAACTAACTTATAGAGCACCCCTAATATATGTTTGCAAACGACTTTATCCGCCCAGCCGTACAATTGTTCGATTACACCACCTCCGTAGTTCCCGATATATCACAGGCTAGGTTAATACATCATTTGCGTAGAGAGCGCTTAGAATTCTTAACTTCAATTACAGAAATTTGCGAGAGAACTATCTCAACTGTTAAGCCGATTATGGCCGCTTTCAACACTGATATCTCCCAACTGACTGGAGACAGAGATCGACTACAGCAAATAGATTCAGCAGAAGCACTTCCTCGAAATAAAAAATTATCTATGGAAGTAATGCGTACGATGCATGATTTGCTTAGCCTCACTGCTGATAGTGCTAGTGAGCTTAAATATGAACCAGGAAATGATGATCCTGAAAAAATATGGGAAGAGCCGGAAAGTTTAGAAAATAGTGTTAAAGGGCTTAATCAACAAATCCTAGAAATCGCTAATACGCTACTATTAAAAGCAGAGCAAATAGCAGCTGATACCACATCAAGTGACGAAAGCCTATCATCTGAGGTTTATCAACTGCTTAATGAAATTGCAAATGCCCCTAAAATAATTCCTGGAATTCGGCAGCCTGACCTGTTTTCTCAGTTACCCACAGAGGCTAAAAAATTAGATTGGAGCCGTGCACAAGTTAGCTTAGCTGAATTCGCTGATGATTCAGATTCTGACACACGTCATATCTCAGGCTTTCAAGGTTTGCCAGTAGAAATACAGCTCAGGAAAGAAAGTGTCAAATTTACAAAAGAGATTCTCTGCGAGACAACCAAAGCCATTCAGGGGTTAAAAGCCAGAATAAATTCATTACAGCAGTATATTCATTCGGATGCTTTATTCCCTCTGAGAGAAGCAATCAGCTATATTCGTAGTCTGTATTTTATTGCTCGAACACTAATGATCACAAATAATATGCAATCGGACCAGGTGATTAAAGAAGATGTCTCAACATCTATGGAAGAGCTCTCTACTCAATTAAAAGAGCTTGAAGTATCCTACGGAGCAATCATGAAGTCTTTCAAAGAGCTTCGAGAGCGCTACCC
>JAYPYM010000103.1:5810-13403 GCA_038135915.1 Gammaproteobacteria bacterium | reverse complement strand
CCAGAAAATAGTGCAAGGTACGATCAACTCATAGAACAGAATTTGACACTTGAAAAAAATGAAGCATTACTTAACACAACAGTACAGATTGGGGGGATTCAGTCGGGTTTTCCTACTATCCAGCCGACTGATTTAGTTTACCACCCTGAGAAATCTGGTCAGCTTCGCTCATCAGATTCATTTTCGATTCAAGATGCGCTATCTCCCCCTAGCACGCCTATTGATCAAAAATATCAAAAGCCAAAAGAATCACAGCCCACCTTCGGCGAAGGCTTTTTTAGCGACCTTTTTCAAAACACTGGTCAACCACTCATCATACGATCTGAACCCCTTGTATTAGACGGTGCAGGTTATATGGACGGTCCAGTGATCATCAGGGGAGATCAAGATACAGAAGAGAGTTCGACTTAGATTAACTATATGTTTTTAGTATGCCAGGAATAGTTAATCTCCTCGCTCCAAATGTCTACTGGATTTAAATCGTCAGTGAGTATTTGCCCCTTTCCTTTAGGTGGTATCCATCGGTTTTTCCAGGCTCGACTCGCATAATTACCTACGTAGGTATAGTACCTCCAAGCAGGTTGTTTCTTCAACTCAAACGCCTCACTACGATTTGAGGAAAATAAAATAATATTTTGCAATTCGTTTTGCTCAGCGAAACTCAGTGCCAATTGATGTTTGAACAAAGGCTGCAGCGTACTTGCAATAGAGTGAAAAATAGGGTGGTCACGATTTAGAGTTAGAATATTAATAGCAAAAATACCGCCTTCATGAAGGCGCTCCTTTACCAGTGCAAAAACCTCTTGCGTGACAAGATGGAAGGGCATGTCTCCACTGCCATATACGTCAAATAATATAATATCGTAAGTATTGTTAGTACGCGTTAGAAATGCGCGACCATCTTCAATAAATATTTGTTCATCAGGAATAGGCAATGAAAAATACTGTTTGGCAATTTCAGGTAAAACCGAATCAATCTCAACCACATCAATATGCCACCCAGCATGATGAAATTCTGTAGCGAGAACACCTCCTCCTAAGCCGATCATCAATGCACGCCCAGGCTTTTCAAAATACAGACGCGTCATGGACATAGGAATAAGATATGGCAATAAAGTCTCTCCATTTTCTAGGTTCATTCCAGAATGAGTAGCATTGTCAATGTAAAGATAGCGCCCTTTGTCTATGTCTTTTACTTTTACCTCCGTATATTGAGTCTGTTGAATATGGACAACACCCGGTTCGTTTACGTCGTATTCTATCGGTGTGAACACATACAGAGTTAGAACCAAAATACACAAAGTAATTGTGCTGGCTAGTGCCTTCATACCTCGAAAGAGCACCAAACCGATCGCCGAAGTGATCACTAAAATCAGACCTGTTGCAGCGGTGAGTCGTGCAACGCCCACCTGCGGAATTAAATAATACCCAGTTAATATTGCAGACAAAACACCACCGAGGGTAGAAATACAGGACACAAGACCAGCTGTTCTACCGATATCCGAAAGTTCCTGCACTCTCAATCGAATTGCAAAAGGCCCAACCATCGCTAAAAGCCCTAATGGGACTGCGAAAAGAGCCAAAGCAGAAAGGAGAACCGCCGTACGCAGACCCATTCCAGTAACGAGATTCACAATGGGGTCACGTATCCATGGAATCAGTAAGATCCAAATACCGGCAACCAAGATGAGGCTGAAAAATCTATTCGGAGATGAGTTCCGATCAGCATACCAACCTCCGAGTGCGTAACCTATACTCAAGGCTAGTAGTGCAACAGTAATCAATGCAGACCAAAGATAGAGACTAACGCCGTAAAAAGGCCCAAGTATTCGAGTTCCTACTATTTCTACGAGCAAAACAGCGCCGCCTGCGACAAAAATTTGAAATAGTAGGTAGTTAGCTCTCAAATGGTGAATGACCGATCCTTGCAATGTCGCACTCCTGGGCTATTAAAATGTCAGTGAAGCTGATTCCCTGTCTTGGTAAGTATAGGAAAGATAGACGAGGCAGGGTACAATCTAGTACACTGTATATTATTATAGTAAAATATAAGTTAATTTCTAAGATATAACACAAATACAGCCTCAAACCGCATCCATCAAATATGAATCTCTCTCAAGCGAATACTCAAAAAAAATCTAGAAGAGAATTACCGAGCTTCTATTACCTAGATCATTTTCATGCGCTACTTTCAAGCGTGGTTCAATCATCAGCTCATTTACTTCGGCCTACAGACCAAGGATGGCTGGAAAACTTTCACAATTTAGATCAATTCCTTCAAGCCACATTTATACGGATTTTCAATCGTAAACAAGAATGGGTTAGAGTAACCAAGCTGCGTTATTCTGAACTACCCAACTTACATGAGCATATTAATCAACTTGAAGGAATAGGCTGGTTAACTTCTGGTACCACAATCAAAAAGCTTGGAAACTTACTCGCCCTTACTTTATCAGCACTCACGAAAGATGAAATACATAACGTACTAAGTGTGTTATTGAGACCTGAAAATATTAAAATACTGAAAAGCTATTCAAAAACAGAATTGTTCGATCTAGCCAGTAGGTATCTTACTCAAACCCATATAGATGATAACCTAAATTTCATTAAAAAATTGGGTAACAAATTTGTAAAAGTGTCGCACGAAACTCCTTATTATTTAAAATTCTTATACTTTGGAGAGCTAAAATCTGACCTAAATGCTTACGCGTTGAGAGATCTAGGTCTAAGAAAAACAAGACACCAACAAAGCCATAGTCAGAGTAGATTCGACAATCTGGGTGAAGCAGAGAGTGCATTTACTTATGCCTGTGCGCAGGAAAATCTGAATAAACCCTGGTGCAGTGACGGGGAGGCATATATGGATAGTTTGCCTAGCCCCAAAGGCGAACAAGCCAAAGAAATTAAAGACTTATTATATTTAAAGTTAGGTACTAGCCAATTAAAAAAGGATAAACTAAAAGCGCTAACATTATTCAACCATTCACAACACCCGAAAGCTTTGGAGCAAACCATTCGCATTACATTTGCCCTAGGAAAACATGCGGATGCTAAGGCACTATTACTTGATAAGATGAAAGAGCCACATTGCGAATCTTTTCTATTATTTGCTGAAGATTTTTACCAAAGAAAATACCATGGTAAGAAAACAACTCAATGGACTGATATATTGAGAAGCGCTCACGATACAGTCCATCTCGATGAATGCTACAAAGGATTTGCAGAACAAGGTGTTAAAGCGTTTCACCAAAGGCATGGCAGAATAGCCTATAAAACAGAAAATAAACTCTGGAAAGCGATATTCGCCCTGACTTTTTGGAATGAATTGTTTGAAGATCAGGATTGTGCTCCAGCAAATGAGTTTGATGCTATGCCGAGAGTGTTAAGAGAGGGTAGATTTTACAGGCTAAAGATGCAAGCGATAGAGGATAGATTGGATAGTCTTGCCAGCATTGAATCACATCAAACCTTGATAGTAAAGACAATAGCTAAAACCTACGGTCAGCGCAATGGGTTGGTACGCTGGCACCCTAAAATGTTAGAAATCCTGATGTGCTTCCTAAGATTAGCTCCAAGAAAAGCTGTTATCAAACAGCTCAGAACCATGTCACAAATGAAGTCTAATCAATTGGATGGGTTTCCAGACCTAATGGTCTCTGATGATAAACAACTCTGGTTTGAAGAAGTTAAGGCACCTGGCGACCAGCTAAGAAAAAATCAGCTTCTAACCATAAAACGATTACAAAACGCTGGTTTTCATGTAAAACTAAACAGGGTTAAATGGCAATTCAATAAAAAACAGATCTATGCAGTTGTGGATATTGAAACTACAGGCGGGAACGCAAGTAACGGTAGAGTAATCGAAATAGGAATTGTCAAAGTCATGAATAACGAAATTATAGCGTCCTGGCAAACATTGATTAATCCACAAAGACGAGTAAACAAGGTTATCACCAGTTTAACGGGGATCACACAGGAAATGGTTTCGGATAAACCGATATTTTCTGAGGTGTTAGAAGAAGTGAGAGACATATTAGATGGCTGCGTATTTGTGGCACATAATGTTAATTTCGATTTTGGCTTCATAAAAGAGGAGTTTATCAGGTGCGGTAAAAGCTTAAGCATGCCAAAGCTCTGTACAGTTCGAGAATCAAAAAAAGCATTTCCCGGGCTCTTAAGCTATGGTTTAAAATCTCTGTCGCAGCATTTCAAAATAGATTTGAAGCATCATCACCGAGCATTAGCAGATGCAACCGCTGCAGCTCACTTGCTTATCAAGGTTTTCCGTCATCGTCTCAACCACAAAGATGCAAATGAGAGCATAGCTGACACATGTCAAAACATCTGAATAGAGCTTTTCTGTACCTTCTAGAAACCATGGGTTTGATTGTTTTAATGGGTACGATAAGTGTTACCAAAGCGTACTCATACACTGAAGATCGTAAAACATTTCACTTGAATGAAATTGAACAATCAAAACTAATATTTGTGAAAATACCTGGTGGTAAAATACAGTTGGGCGACATGAAAGGCCAAAAAGATGAGAGACCAAGAATATCTGTGAACATATCAGAGTTTTATATACAAGACTCTGAAGTCACTAAAGAATTGTTTCAATGGTATATCAATGAAAGCGGTGCGACGATTAAGCCAGGTTGTCAAGTTTACAAAAAACAGTGGGTTTTCAGCAAGCATGCATCTTGGATAGATCCAGGATACCAGCAAGCAATGGATCACCCTGTTGTTTGTGTCAGTTGGCAGGAGGTCATAAATTTTACGGAATGGCTCTCGATAAAATTGCAAGGAACTTTTCGCTTACCAACTGAAGCGGAATGGGAATATGCTGCTAGGGCTGGTTCACCTGATCGATATTATTGGGGAAAAAATCCTAAGGGTTTATGTGATCATTCGAACGCTTCGGATCGCCAAACTTTAAAGCGATTCCCAACTTTTAAGTCCAATGACTGTGATGATGGCTATCTCGAGACTGCACCGGTAAGGCAGTTTAAACCAAATCCGCATGGCCTGTATGATATCTATGGTAATGTTTGGGAATGGATCCAGGATTGCTGGAATTCACATTATAATCATACACCCTTGGACGGCTCAGCCTCCAAAACCGGGGACTGCCATCTTCGGGGATTTAGAGGTGGCGCTTGGGGGGATAATCCAAACTTTGCGAGATCTGGTCTTAGAAATAGAACCGCTAAAGAAACAGGAAAAGACGATGTCGGATTTCGAATGGTTTGGGAACCAAAAGGAATCAGTGGTCATTAAATTAACATTTGACCTAGGTTGAGATGCTTTTCGGATAACTAACTCTCGGTTTCTGAAAAGCCGCTTACCTCGCCCGCAGAATCAGAACTCGCATCTTTCTAACCATTCAAACTCAAATCAATATATAGACAAATACCCTGTACGTCTATATTTATTCATGAATTTCACGCCAGGCTTGCATAAATAGCCTATATTTATTACATTAAAGTCTATATATTATCTAGACTTTAATGTATACATCGAACCGATCATAAGGGCAACATCACTTTGAGGGAAAAGCAATGAGCTACAAGACACCTACAGACGACATCGATTTTGTATTAAGCCATGTACTTGAAATGGACTCTGCCTTCAAGGAAACAAGGTTTGATGGTGTAGTAGATAAATCCACTGCTAACTCTGTTATCACCGAAGCTGCCAAGCTCGCGGAAAACGTTTTTTTGCCGGTTAATGCCAAAGGTGATTCACAAGGGTGTGCTCTAGACACCGATACGGGCAGAGTATCTGTTCCAGAAGGCTTCAAAGACGCATATGCCTCATACACCGAAGCAGGCTGGTCTTCTCTTTCTGCATCTGAAGAATATGGCGGACAAGGCCTTCCTTTGGTTCTTAACTCCGCACTCAATGAAGTGTTTGCAGCAACCAATATTTCCTTAAGCATGTATTCAGGTTTAACTCATGGGTCCATCGTAGCCCTAACCGAATATGCATCTGACTCGCTGAAATCGGCATACCTGGAAAAGCTCGTATCAGGGCAATACACTGGCACCATGTGTCTTACCGAAGCGCACTGCGGTACAGATTTAGGATTAATTAAGACCAAAGCAACACCTACTGATGAAAAAAGTAATGACTTAGAAATGTTCAAAGTAAATGGGAACAAGATTTGGATCACGGGCGGGGAGCATGAATTATCTGAAAATATCGTCCATTTAGTGCTTGCGCGCTTACCGGAGGCTCCCAAGGGTACCAAAGGTATTTCCATGTTCCTTATCCCAAAATACCTGCCAGACGGCACCAAAAACAATGTGGTTTGCACAGGGCTAGAGCACAAGATGGGAATTAATGGTTCATCCACTTGCTTTCTCAGCTTTGAGGATGCTAAGGGTTGGCTAGTGGGAGAGCCGCATCAGGGGCTTAAATATATGTTTTCGATGATGAACTCTGCCCGTTTGATGGTAGGCATGCAAGGTCTCGGCCTTGCGGAAGCAGCGTATCAAATTGCATTGAATTTCGCTAAGGAGCGTAGACAAGGGCGAGCCGTATCAGGCAGCTCTGAGCTGGACCAAGAAGCAGATTGCATCATGGTTCACCCTGACGTTAGACGCATGTTGCTGTTACAAAAAGTCTCGATAGAAGGCTGTAGATCTATGGCATATTGGGTCGCGCTACAAGAAGATCTTGCACAACATGCAGCCCAGCAGAGCGATCGAGAAGAAGCGGAAGATATGCTCGCGCTGATGACACCTGTTGTTAAAGCCTACCTCACCGATCAAGGTTCCTTTTGCTGCGACCTGGCCGTTCAAACCATGGGTGGATCTGGCTATACCAAGGACTGGGGGGCAGAACAACATTTCAGAGATGTCAGGATCAGCCGCATATACGAGGGAACAAACGGAATCCAAGCGCTTGATCTAGTCGGCAGAAAGCTTGCTAGAAAAGGTGGAAAAGCGATTCAAGCCTTCATTAAATTGGTTAATCAACAAACACAATGTGAGCATGATTCATTGATAAAAGAAAAACTTGAACACGGAGTGAATGTCTTGAATAGAGCACTTGGCTGGCTTATGAAAGAAGGCTTGAAAGATAGAAATCAAGCAGCTGCATCAGCTAGTGCTTTTCTAAAGCTGTTTGGAACTGTCGCTGTGAGTTATTTCTGGTCGCTATCGGCATCAGCTGCTGAAAAGAAAATCGCGCAAGGTGAAAGCACGCCTCTACTGTCATCAAAAACAAAGTCGGCGCACTTTTTTTTCGCTCACTGTTTCCCCGAGGTAGATGCTTTAATTCAGAGCATAGAAGCAGGAAACGATACCATAGCTGCTTTTGAAACCGATGAGTTCTAGCTTTAGGCACTAGAAGTAACTTTGCAATCAAAACGATTGACACCAGGTGAACCCTCTAGCAGGATAACAGAAAACACTCAGAGAGGATCATAACGTGGAATATTTACATACGATGCTTCGTATCCGTGATATAGATGAATCAATTGATTTCTTCTGTAATAAATTAGGCTTAATCGAAACCAGGCGAGTGGAGAATGATAAAGCTCGCTTCACACTGATTTTCTTAGCGGCACCGGGTGATGTTGACCATGCA
>JAYPYM010000103.1:0-5800 GCA_038135915.1 Gammaproteobacteria bacterium | reverse complement strand
TAATCGAACTCACATACAATTGGCCAGAACACAATGGAAACGTAGAAGAGTACGGCTCCGGAAGAAATTTCGGTCACATTGCTTACCGAGTAGACAATATATATGAAACTTGTCAAAGGCTGATGGATCAAGGTGTGATCATCAATCGACCTCCGCGGGATGGATATATGGCTTTTATCCAAACACCCGATGGTATATCAATTGAACTTCTGCAAAAGGGCGATGCGCTTCCAATGAAACAACCCTGGCAAGACATGAAAAATACCGGGAATTGGTAAAGTAAGGGATAAAGAGGAGGGGGATCTAAGTTATCAGCTGCAAAGGCTTGCTGGATTCATTAGAATGGAAAGTAAAACGAGAGCACGATTGAGAAAAGCCTGATGCTATAGATTGCTGGCAGGCTTATATCTGCTCAAAGGTTACCCTACTCAAGATCCATGTGGAATATCGTTTCATTACTTTCATTATCGGTCACAGTCACATGAACAGGCCTTTGGCTTGTAAACCCGTAGTGATGCCCCTCCACGTCGAGTTCAACTCTGTGTGCGTGAACTCGCGGTGAAATAGGTTGGCTAGTTTGATTAGCTCTACTTCCTAAATTTTGCTCAAGTGCCGCCAAGCGCTCTGCTGTAACCTGTCTGCTTAACAAAGGTCGCTGTTCATCGACCTCTTCAGATGTAAGGTATTGGATTTCTCCAGTTTCTGGCACAAAGACCATGCTGCGATTAGAGGTGTCAATGGGAATGCTGGGGGTTGCGGGTCTAGATGATACTGCATCATAATATCGATTACCTGATTCCTCCCGACTTAAGCTTTCAGGTGGAGACATCATGGATGATAATGAGGGGTTTTGCCTAGCGGTCAGGGGGGTTTCTTCAGTGTCGACTGGGCGGCTGAAGAAACCCGCTCGACTGTTTGGAGAGCCCTCACTGGTGTTTGTTGGATGATTTGCTTCACCGAAAACTAATGATTTAACCCAATCTACACATGGTCCGCAATTGATCATATGGAATCCACCTTGTTATATATACTTTAAATACTCTGCCTGAGCCGAGACTATAACACAGACATTTGGGTAATAGTTCTATTAAAGTCTTAGGTCTCAAACCAAACATAAAGGCCATGCCTATTAAATTTCACCCTCTAAACTCGTTTGACTGATTAATCAGTGATGAATTTTTATTCAGATAAAAAAAAGCCTATAAATAAAGGATCAGCATCACTTACAAAGTAGATATCCACAGGGCTATCCACTGTAATTGTGTAAAAAGGGCTGAGCAATAATCGGGCAAAAACTGGAATCATAATATGGCGAATTCAGTTAGTGTAAACATGGATGTATTTACCAACGATAAGAAGCGCAATAATGGAGCAGGGCGATATACCCTCAGAACAATGAAGACAAACACGAAATAGGATAATAGTCAAAAAGCACTTTTTAGTTATTACTAACGAGATACACCTTAATAACACTACAAAAAAATACCAAAAAACCAAATAAAAAGCCCAAACATCCATGCAATAATACTGTTTCCTTTAAAGTATAAAAACTCCAGATTCAAAATCATAAAAAAGCAGGATAAATAACGATGCCGATAATATCGCACCCAACCGTTTCCTCAGTTAAAACGTATATTATTGCTGCACGACAAAAAAAATCGAAAGATACGAAGGATGTTTCAGAATCTAAAACTAAATCAAGTCTAAAACTCAAACGAGAACACTTAAAGAGTTTCTTTGTTAAAGCAGTGCCAGACGGAGGTAAGGTTACACTGCTCCTCAGACCACAGGGTGAACTCCGTCATACAACGACTACTTCCCACACCAAAAGAATAGAGACCAATGGTCACAGGGAAAATAAAACAGTGAGCGAAAGATCTGGAAGGACAGAAATCAATTGGAGTGAATTCGGGCCAGCAGCAAAAATTACTATTCACAAGCGTTTTTTTGGGCTCAAAAAGTCTGCCGAAGTTGAGCTAAGCTTTAAAGGCATTGAATCAAGCCATGCCAGAGAGACGCTAAGCAAATGTTTTGCTAACATTGCAGAACTAGCGCAAAGAGATAAACAAGTGGTACAAGCTAAATTAGGCATTACCTCGCCGATATAAACCAGCCGATACTTTTATGCCCAAATAGAGCGGGCACTTCATGACATGGGTGAAAATAACTGCCAATCAATCCTATCATTATGATATTATATGCGAGTGACGATGAATTATCTCGTTCTAATCCGATAATTTTATAGCATACTCAGGAACCAAACTATTTAAAATACAAAAAGAATCAATAACAATATAAAAAGAAAGTAATATTTTGAATGTAGACGAAGTCGCTAGAAAAATTCCAATTACCCATACACCTTATCAGCAAGATACATCTTTAACAGCTCAAGGTGCAACATTAGGTACTCCAGTTGACCCTTCGTTAAACGGCACTTTAAGTGAAAGAAGTAGAGATCAATTAGTTTCGCGAACCGCGAATTGGTTCCAATCTCTACCTGAAACTCAAAAGACACTTTGCCGTTGTATGCGGGCGGTAGAGGAAGATATACTAAACCTGGAATTTATTCCCGTTCAAGTCTTTCGAGACCATAGCATGAAAGCATTTATTGTTCAGCTTGCAGAGGAACAGGGACCAAAAATTTACAACTGTTTTCCTGAACCAATCAGGCAGTCAGCTCAATTTATGCTGAAACATGAGGTATTTAGTATCACCCCTGAAAAGGTCACGCTTGATGTCGACAATGACCAACTCGTGGAGCTTATTAAAAAAGCGCCTACTCCAATCGGATTGCAATTAATTCACACTCAAATGGGTGGCTCTATAGCAACAAGTCGTTTATTACATGGCAGTCATTTTCAAGATTTAACGAATATTTCTGATAATATGAGTACCAAAATGTCCGTTGAAACTGGAGGAGAGGCTCCTGATGACGAGGCGCTTTACCAGGACCCTGTTTCTGTCGTTAATACATCTAACACCGAAGAATATATTTCAGAAATAAATACTTGGCTAACTCGACAAGGTATAGAAACCTATTGCTGCGAAGATTTATTCAAACCTGATAAATTTTTAGAAATGACTGACGAAGAGAATGCTGACGCAGTATTATTTCTCAGCGAAAAGGATTTTAATCTTATTCCAGATCTTAAAAAATTACTTAAAACAGGATGTTGGAAATTGGATAAGCGATTGAGACAGTTTGCTGCAAAAATTGTTGTGGTTGGAAATTTTGATAACCTACCGGAAGAAATATTTAAATACGCTCGCTACCATACTGATCTTAAATCCATTCGAATGAACTCAATTATTAAGAAAGGGGATGAGAAAGAACAATTAAAAATGTTAACATCTGGAACACCTAGGGAAATACCAAAACCAAGCGTACCAGTGGATATTTCCGATATTTCAATTCAGCATATCCTAGACTTCAGCGACGATGATGCAGAGGAGTTAAAAGGTAGGTTTCTAACAGGCTCAACTTTCTCGAATTATGAATCTGCCGGTGAATTATTTGACCGCCTAATGAAATTTTCATGTTCAGATTATCCGGTACTTTCCATTGAAGGAACAGGTAAGGACTTTCAGAATGATTTGATACAGCAATATTTTCATGAGCTTTGTGCAATTTCGCCAAATAACTTTCATTATAGTCAAATAGAAAGAGAAGAGGGGCGTTCCGTAATTGATCAGGTCAACGCCGAGAGGAGGAAGAAACCAGAACATCTACTATTTGTTCATATTTCCAACGCCGAAAAAATGAATGAAAAAGAGTGGAACGAACTGCTTGGGGTCGCCCAACTTGACGATAGAATTAAGATTGTTGGATCATACGTACCTAGTTACCCCAAAGCTCACCATAGCCTAATTGATCCGACCCAAACATTTAAACTTAATGCACCTAAATCAAAGGACTTGAGTCAGATGGTAATTAAAAAATTTGGTCTAAAAGATTCAGTAGCTAAGGTACTTGTTGACTTTCATCAAAAATTATCTGAAAAGGTTACCACCAAAAATAAAATTTTATCTCTCAACACACTCACTGCCTTTTCCGAAGTGATATCGGAATGTGACGATACATTAGATGAGAAAGAATTCTATGAAATAGTTTTTAGGATTTATGGCAGCTATATTGTAAATTTGGAAATAGGGTCATTATGTGAAGGGCTGGTATATTCAGACTTAATCCAAGCGATGAACACAGAAGAAGATCATGAGCCCCTGGATGGCAAAGTGATCAGGGAAGAGACAGACTTTAGCTTTGATACCAATGATAAAGAGATAGAGCCTGTATGGACTGGAGAAAACTCAAACTACCTGACTGATGTATTCCCTAATTCTGATCAGCTGTCACCCAAGTCGAAAGAAACATCTCCAACTCTAGCAACCAGTACAAAAATAGAACCTGATGAATCAATTAGTCTCGTTACCTTTCCAAATATGCTGCCCTTACGTGTGAGCGTCCATGATGAAAGTACGGGTGAATTCATCAGTACAATTGATGTTAGCGCTACTGGTGAGCCCATGCGTTGGACAAACGATGTGGGCATTCCAGTGACTTTAATCACATTGCTACCTAACGGCCCTAAACTATACACGGATCATAAAGAGGTTCCAGAGTTGAGCGAGGAACAAATACCCCTATCTGAACAGGAATATTTACTGCTCAAAGAAATCATTCATTACTCCAGCAAACATCCAGTATCAGAATTATCTGATGAAGATTCGGTAGTTGAAATTGACACAGATGAAGGGACAAGCTACCTACCCAGTCAGCGAATGTTAGATCAACTAGCAGACATATTTGAAATAGAAGACAGAGATGATTCAAAACAGATTGTTAGCGGCGTTTTTAAATATTTTAGCACATTTAGTTGGGAAAACTTCCATCATAAACCATTAGTTGGTGATCTACTAGATGAAAAACATACACACTTACTGCATTCATTTTTAAGCCTTAAAGGGGTATGCCGTCATCAAGCAGAGTTAATTAAAAGCATACTCAATGCATTTGGTGTAATTACAAGAGTGCATGAAAATGAGAACCATATGTTTGCGGTCATCGGTGTTGATTTAATTCTAAATGTCGAATATTTTGATAAAGATGATATAGACAGGAAACACATTTTTGAGGAACTAAAAGAAATTAGGCAAAAAGCAACAAAGTATAAAGAGAAAACGCCGCCTAAAGATGCTCGAAACCTCGATAAGCTGCTATCAGAAGCTGATAGCTTGCTTGATAATCCGCACAAAGAAGGTGTGACATACGAGGTATTGAACGAAGGATACTCGAATATTCAAAGTGCGATCGGACATGACTGTCAATCAGAATTAATAAATGACGCGCTAGATGAAGCTCGAGATGAGAGACCAAGTAAAATTCGACGTACTATAAATCATACTCTAGGTGTTTAGGGGTTTGAATGATGAAACCATCTGTTCTTAAACCACCATTAACGTCAACATATTCCGGAGCAAATCCCCCTCCCTCTAATGGAAACTTTACTTCTCCCGAGATGAGCGTCACTGAGCTAACAGATTCTTTTCCATCTCCCTCTATTTCCGAGCTGCCTAACGTTTGTTCAATAACAATGGAAACTCCTAGTTCATTGGCGTAGTCCATTGCATACTTACACATTGCTTCGTCCACCTCAGGCTGATTATATCCTAATTTAGAATAGGCTTTATCAAGGTGTATAACAGGATTATTATTATCGTCTCTTATTAGTCTCATAACCCGTCTATTTACGATTTGATTGTCTTCTGTCTTGACAGTAAGTAATTTAATCTTTCCATCCAA